>JAADIJ010000029.1 GCA_013151335.1 Alphaproteobacteria bacterium
GTTGGAGCGTGAAGTGAAGGGTCTGCGCGACAAAACCGGCGAGGGCAAGGACGACGTGCTCGCGCTCTTGGACTGATCAACATGCACTCGTTGTGGGTACTCCAATGCAGGTAAAAATCTGTGGCCTGACTGAAAGCCGTCATGTGGCGGCCGCGGTCGCGCATGGCGCGCGCTATCTCGGTTTTGTGTTTTTCGCTAAATCCCCGCGCAATCTGACGATCAAAGCGGCGCACGTGTTGATGCTCGCGGTGCCTGACGGTATCTGCAAGGTCGCCCTGACCGTTAACGCGGATGACGGTTTTTTGGACGATCTGTCCCGCCAATTGCCCATAGATATGTTGCAGCTTCACGGGGTCGAAAGCCCGGACAGGGTTAGCGAAATCCGCTCGCGACATGGCTTGCCGGTGATGAAAGCACTCGGCATTGCCGACCCTTCGGATCTGACTAAAATTAACGCTTACGCGCAGGTCGCCGATCAGTTGCTCGTCGATGCAAAACCGCCTAGAGAGGCAGCGTTGCCAGGTGGCAATGGTCTGTCGTTTGACTGGCGGCTGATCGCAAATCGTCGTTGGGCGGTGCCGTGGATGCTGGCCGGAGGCTTAACGCCCGATAATGTGGCGCAGGCCATCCAGTTGACCGGCGCGAAACAGGTCGATGTCTCGTCCGGTGTCGAGGCCGGGCCGGGGGCCAAGGACGAAACCAAAATCGCGGATTTTTTACGCGCCGCACACGGAGAACACTAATGTCGCATGAATTGTTCAACTCCTTCATGTCTGGCCCTGATGAAAAGGGCCGTTTTGGCAATTATGGCGGACGATTCGTTTCAGAAACCTTAATGCCGCTGATTTTAGATCTTGAGGCCGAATATGAGCGTGCCAAAACCGACCCGGAATTCTGGGCCGAGATGGATGATTTGTGGAAACATTACGTTGGTCGCCCCTCGCCGCTCTATTTCGCCGAGCGTCTGACAGAGCGGTTTGGCGGCGCGAAAATATACCTCAAACGCGACGAGTTGAACCACACCGGTGCTCATAAAATCAACAACGTGCTGGGGCAAATTTTACTGGCGCGCCGCATGGGTAAACGCCGGATTATTGCCGAAACCGGTGCCGGTCAGCACGGGGTTGCCACCGCGACGGTTTGTGCGCGGTTTGGCCTGAAATGCGTGGTCTACATGGGCGCGCATGATGTGGAGCGCCAAGCCCCCAACGTGTTTCGCATGCGCCTGCTTGGGGCCGAGGTTGTGCCAGTCACCTCGGGGCGTGGCACACTTAAAGACGCGATGAACGACGCGCTCAGGGACTGGGTGACCAATGTTGACGACACGTTCTATTGCATCGGTACTGTGGCCGGTCCGCACCCCTATCCGGCGATGGTGCGCGATTTCCAATCTATTATCGGCAAAGAAGTGCGCGAACAAATGATGGAGCGCGAGGGTCGTTTGCCTGACAGCTTGATCGCGGCAATCGGTGGCGGCTCTAACGCGATGGGGCTGTTTTACCCATTTCTGGACGATAAATCCGTGCGCATTATCGGCGTCGAGGCCGGGGGTAAAGGCGTCAATATGAAGATGGAGCATTGTGCCTCTCTTGCGGGCGGCAGACCGGGAGTTTTGCACGGCAACCGCACCTATTTATTGCAGGATGATGACGGCCAGATCCAAGAGGGGTTCTCGATCTCGGCGGGGTTGGACTATCCCGGAATTGGCCCTGAACACAGTTGGTTACACGATGTTGGCCGGGCTGAATATGTGTTCGCGACCGATCAGGAGGCCTTGGCCGCGTTTCAGCTTTGCTGTGAAACCGAGGGCATTATTCCGGCTCTGGAACCCTGCCACGCGCTGGCTCATGTGAGCAAGATCGCTGGCGATTTACCCCCAGATCACCTGTTGGTTATGAACATGTGCGGACGCGGCGACAAAGACATCTTTACCGTGGCCAAGGCACTAGGTCTTGAGATCAATACCGGTGCGTAAACGGCGCATAAACTTCGGTTTATGGCCCTTGACCCGTGGTTTATTGCCTTTGGCCTAACCTTTATGGCAATTTTCACGAAGGTTAATTTGTGATCACCTGATTCTACACGGAGTATCATCTGTGCGAACGACTAGGACTCAGGAGAAGACTGATGAAACTTACGACACTTACGACAATAACCGCAGCAACGATGCTTGCCGGGACTGCCGCGAATGCCGGGTTGCTTGAAGACGTTTTGGCCGCGCTTGCGGCGCAGGGTGCGACGGCAATCGAAGTTCAGAACGGCTTAACCAATCTTAAGGTCGAGGCAATGATAGACGGTCAGAAACATGAAATCGTTTATGATAAAATATCCGGGGATGTGATCAGCGATCAGACTGGCTCTGATCTTGAAAACATCAATGCTCTGTCGGATGACAGCACCGATGATGCCACCGATAATGGCAGTTCGGCTGGCGGAGACATTGGCAATGACGGTCCTGGATCGGGTGGCGCAGGCGCTGCTGGTCCAGGCTCTGGCGGCGGAGGTTCCGGCGCGGGAGATCAGGCATATTATCTTGTGCCGGGATTTGACTATTTGAATGGGGGCCACGCGCAGGATATCGCGTTCGGCTGAAACAGAAACTGAAAGTTGCGTTTGTGAAAAGCGCATAAAAACGCTGGCAGCCCTGGTAATTCGGGAATGGGCACGGGCTGTCGGCGAACACAGACGAAAGGTCAGGCCAATGCGCCGCAAGTTTTTTATCGCACTATTGTTCTCTATGTCGCTGGCGGCAGGACAGGCAATGGCACAGGATTTCCAGAGCAAATACTCTCAGGAAATGACCGATCAGGGGTTTTCCAACCTGACCGTTACAAAAACATGGCTGGGGCGAACTCGCATCACTGCGGTCAGCAAAACCCAATCTCGAGAGCTTGTTTTTGACACTTACACTGGCGAGGTGCTTCGGGATTATTCCGAGAAGTTGGACCCATCGCAACTGGCCCCGTCTAATACCGATCTAAAAGACCCGACCGAGTTGCAAGGCGGTAGTGAGGACAATGGCAATGGCAATGGCGCGTCCGAAAGCGGTGGCTCTGAAAGCGGAAACGGTGGCGGCGATAGCGAATCCGGCGGTAACAATGGTGGCGATAATGGTGGCGATAATGGCGGCGGGAATGGCGGTGACAATGGTGGCGGCGATAGCGGCGGCGGCTCCGGCGGGGGCGATGGTGGTCATGCAGCGCTTGAACTCGGCCCATCACCGCTCGATTATCTGACCGGCGGTGGGGCGGCAAACGTTAACCTTCACATGACAGTCTAGCGGCTGCGATCATATGTTGCGGCAAGCTTTGAGGCTTTCGCGTGTAAACCGGCGTGACAAAAACGCCGGTTTACGTCACACTGATAATATCCACACGCGCAGGGATGGCGGATGACCAACAAGTATTTTCTTTGGACGATTTTCGTCATTCAGGCGACGGCTGCATTGTTTTTTACCTCGGATACGATCTCTTCGATTTTCGGGCTACGTACCCGTCCAATTAACTGGCAGTTGCGCGAAGTGCTGGAGATCGGGGCGGCTGTCGGCCTGATCCTTGGCACGTTGCTTGGCGTGATTGCCATGACCAAAACCCACAAACGTTCCAACCGGATCGAGGCGCAGCTCAAGGCCGCGTCGGGCGCTTTTGCCGATCTGCTCAACGAGCGTTTCAAGGGTTGGGGGCTGACGCCAGCCGAGCGTGATGTGGCCTGGTTTGCCGTTAAAGGTATGACTACCGCCGAAATTGCCGCGCTTAGAAACACGTCCGAGGGCACGGTTAAAGCGCAAAGCAACGCGATTTATCGCAAGGCCGGGGTTTCGGGGCGCTATCAATTGCTGAGCCAGTTTGTTGACGAACTGATGGCCGGAGCGTCCAACATCAACAACAAAAACTCCTGATCGAGCGCGACTTTAACCTTTCAAAACCCTCACCGGCGGATTATACGCGCGGTCTGATCAAGACTTATGAAAGGTATGTTACGTTATGTTGGAATTGAAAATCGGCGATCTGGTGGTTCTTACCGCCGGGTCCATGCGCATGGCTGTTGAAGGGGTCGAGGGGGACGTGATCTCCTGCCTTTGGTGCCATGAAGGCGTTATCGGTCGCGACAGTTTTAATAAAGTTATGCTGAAAAAGTTTGAGCATCGCGAAGATGCTGGTGGTGGTCGCGGCAAGCCGCCGTTTCGAGGTGACCGCGATAGCGGCCCCAAGCGTTTTGACGACAAACCCAAAGGCAAGCCCGGCTGGGATGGCAAGCCGCGCGAAAAGAAGTATTTCCGCAAAGATTAACATATTGGCCCGCCTGATCTGGAAAATAGCTCTGTTTCGGGCGGGCCGATTTACTATTTGAGGCGGTCGGCGATCTCGCGGAAAAACGCGATATGCTCCAGCGTCACCCGCCCGTCACCTTCGGTAAAATCAAGGTCGGCGGCGTTGGTGGCGATGACCACGTTCTGGGACTGGTTCACATAGATGAACTGCCCGTAAATGCCGTGGGCAAAGAACTCTCCCGCGCGCGGATTTGGCGCAACCCACCACTGATAGCCATAGCCAAGGGTGCCATCATCGGTGCCGTCAAGCTCCTCAATCGGGGGCGGGGCGGAGGCGGCGCTCGACGCTTTGATCCAGCTTTTTGGCACGATTTGCTGGCCGTTCAACATGCCGTTTTGGGCAAACATCAAACCAAATCGCGCGTAGTCGCGGGTGCACATATTCATCCCGCCCAGCACAAACGCCACCCCAAAACCGTCGGTCAGGTAATAGGGATTTGCCTCTAGTTTCATTGGCTCAAGGATTTTCTTTGCGACGTATTCATCTGCGGATTGTCCGGTCGTCGCCCGCAGAACCATCCCCAGAACATGGGTGTCAATCGACACATAGTGAGTGCGACTTCCCGGCTCCCAATCGCGATTTTTGAGGCTGGCGGCGAACTCGTCCATAGAGCCGCCAAGCGCCAGCACCCTCCCCATCCTATTGATATCACTATTATAATCAAGGTAATCTTCGTTAAAATAAACGCCACTGGCCATTTGCAGCACGTTTTTAATCGTCACTCCGTTATAGGCGCTCTGCTTAAGGGACGGAACGAAATCAACGATCTGAGCGTCGAGATTTGTGATCTTCTTTTCCCTCACAGCCACGCCAATAGCCGCCGAAAGCAGGCTTTTGGCCATCGACCACGAAATGCGCAAATCATCCGGAGATGTGCCGCGAAAATAGGCCTCATGCACCAGTTTTGCGTCCTTCAGCACCACTATCGCTGTCAGGCTGCGGGCATCGACCCACTCGGCAGTGTCAAAAACTTTTTGGCGAAAGGTGAACTTGTCAGGAATAGCCTGCGGGGCCGCAACAAGCGGCAGAGGCTCACCCGTCGCCACCGTCATATCCACGTGAAAAAACATATCGCGCATGTTGGAAAAATTCTGAACGATCAGCTTTTTCTCAAATAGTGAATTGACCCGCAGTAGCCGCCGCAAACTCGCGAAATTTAGGGTCGCCAGTAGTTTCAATAGGATCAGCGTCTCGCCATAAATCCGTTTGGTCCCGGTTAGTAGACTATTCAATGCTCTGGCTCCTTTAGTCGGTCGCGTTCGGCCCCCGCCAGTCGATCCACCGGCCGTGAAAATCTGCGCGGCCCAAATCCATATGAATGTCGCCCGGCCACAGTCGCAGCGCAAGGGCAGCCGAAGGCGCTTTGCCATCGGCCTCCATCGATAACCACGCAATCGGCGCACTCATGTTGGCTTTTTGCCCAGCCTTTTCAATCACCGATTTGCCGTGATCTTGAACCGGCTTGGAGAAATATTGCCATGCGATCGTGTGAAAGATGAGCGTCACCGCGCCGATGTTAGGCTGGCTCAACTGACACTTCAACCAGTCGATCGCATCGCTTTGAGCCACGTTAACCGGGGTCTTGGCGGCCAGATCAAAGGCGTGGCGAATACGCTCAAGCCGAACAGGTTGGTCGGGCCAGATATAGGCCAGCAGTCGCAAACGATCGTCGGAATTGGCAGGGTTTAGCGGGTTCAGATCAACCCCGGCGCGCGAGATTATGCGCGGATTGCCGCGCGGTGGGGGCGTTCCTTTCCACTCGGGGGATAGGCAAATAGAGGCATTTTTCGGGCCGAAAACCGCGCCATTCGCAACTAAGCCCACCTGATCCCACAAAAGATTAAGCCCTGCGCTGGCCCCAAGTTCCAGCAATCTGAGGGGCATCTCAAAGCGGTTTGACAACAGATGCCCAGCAGCAATCAGCACCGCAGTTCGGGAGATCTCGTTAGTTTGTGGCGGGCTTTTAATCCAGTTGAGAAGGAACTCTCTGTGTGAAATCAACGCCTTACACAGAAGTTCTCCAAGCTCTCGATCAGAGACGCCCGCGTTTGGCGGATAGACAGCAGCGAGCTTCGGGTCCCGAGCCGACAATACCAGCGCATGCATCCCCCCCGCCAGCCGCAAAGGAACGCTGTCGCCCACTGCCGAAATGTCTCCCTTCCAGGCCAAAATCGTGTCGGCGACCGCATAGCCGGGTGTCATGGCGCGACCAAGTGCCCCCAGCACCCGAGCGGTGAACCTCGATCCAAGGTTTTCGCAAGCCTCGGCCTGATCGTTAAATATCTGCGCGACGCTCAACGAAATTTGTCCACCAACCGCTGCAATGAACTGCGCGCGTCCTCGCTTTTTGGCGCGTTGACAGCGGTTTGAGGCGGCGGACGTTTTGTTTTGGCCGGTCGCGAGGGCGTGGTCCTCAGCGCCACCAAGTTTGAAAACTTGGCCGTGTCCCCGCTCGCAAGCGCCTCCGCCCCGTCGCTGATCCCGCGCAATATATCCTCCAGCCAGTCCTGATCCGCCTTGGCGAAATCGTGCAAAACATAGCCCGAGACGCGATCCTTGTGACCCGGATGCCCGATGCCAATGCGCACCCGATGATACTCGGGACCGATATGCTGGTGTAGCGACCTCAGACCGTTATGACCCGCGTGCCCGCCGGCAGTTTTGCAGCGCAGCTTGCCCGGTTGCAGGTCAAGCTCGTCGTGAAAAACCGTCACGTCATCGGGCGTCAGCTTGTAAAACCGCATCGCCTCGCCCACCGACTGACCCGAGAGGTTCATGAACGTCTCGGGCTTGAGCAAAACGATTTTTTCACGCCCCAAACGCCCGTCGCTGATCCGGCCTTGAAACTTGGCCTTCCACGGGCCAAAGTCGTGATCCGCCGCAATCCGCTCTACAGCCATAAAGCCGATATTATGACGGTTTTGCGCATATTTCGCGCCGGGATTGCCCAGTCCGACAAAAAGCTTCATCATCTCGCCCCAAAAGAAAAACGCGCCAGCCAAAGGGCCAGCGCGCTGTTGATAACACGAATGCTTTGGCGAAAGCGACTTATGCGTCGCCGTTTTCTTCGCCGCTATCCTCGGTTGTGACTTCTTCGCTCTCGGCCTCATCATCGCCGTCGCCAGCCGATTTCAGGCTGGACGGTGCTGCGATGTTGGCAATCACAAAGTCGCGGTCGGTAATCATCGGCCGCGTGCCCGCAGGCAGGGTGATTTCCGACATGTGGATTACGTCGCCGACATCATGGTTGGTCAGATCGACCACCAGCTTGTCGGGGATGTCGCCCGCGGTTACTTTCAGCTCAACCTCGTTGCGAACAACGGTCAGAACGCCACCGCGCTTGAGGCCAACGCTCACTTCTTCGCCGATAAAATCAACCGGAATAAACAGGTTGATACGCGAGGTACGATGCAGACGCATCAAATCGATATGGGTCGGCAGGTCTTTGACAACATCGCGCTGAACCCCCCGGCAAATGACGCGAACGTCTTCTTGGCCCTCGATTTTGAGGTTGAAAAGCGTCGACAAAAACTTGCCTTCTTTCAGCCGTTTCAGCAGCGCATTAAACGGGATAGTGATCGGTTGCGGATCAGCGCCGCCCCCATAAACAACCCCCGGGACGAGCCCTGCACGACGCGCTTGGCGGGCGGCCCCCTTGCCTGTCCCCGCGCGAGCCGTGGCGTTGAGATCTGGTATTGCTCCAGCCATCGGAATTCTCCTAAGATTTAGATATGCAGCTTTCCTCCAAGGGTGCAAAGCCGCGTGAAGTCGCGCGTATAGACCAGCCACGCGGGAAATAAAAGGGGGGTGGGGCCAATCCTCTTCATTGTTCCTTAAATACTCGACTCCTTACTTGGGGGCGTTGGTGAGTATTTGCTGGAACAATGAAAACTGCCCTCAGTTATTCCCAGTCGCCGCGAAATCCCTTTGGCACCATCAAAATGTCGCGACTGACATCATTGATGTTTTTATGGCCGCAAAACGCCATCGAAAGATCAAGCTCGCGGTGGATGACTTCAAGTGCTTTGCTAACCCCGGCCTCGCCCATCGCGCCGAGACCATAGATATAACTGCGCCCGATATAGACACCCTTGGCCCCAAGCGCGACTGCTTTCAGTACATCTTGCCCGCTGCGAATGCCGCCATCCATATGGACCTCGATCTTGTCACCAACCGCCTCGACTATGTCCTGAAGCGCGCGAATGGACGACAGAGCGCCATCAAGCTGCCGCCCACCATGGTTGGACACGATCAGCGCATCCGCCCCGCTGGCTACCGCTTTTTTGGCGTCGCGCACATCTTGTATCCCTTTCAGAATAAGCTTGCCGCCCCAGAGTTTTTTGATCTTTTCCACGGCCGACCAATCCAAGCTTGGGTCAAACTGACTGGCGGTCCACTCCATCAACTTGCTGGGGTTGCCGACGCCTTCAACATGGCCAACGATATTGCCAAATCCGCGCCGTTTGGTGCCCAGCATCCCAAGGCCCCAGCGAATTTTTGTCGCCAGATTGATCATATTCCTCAGCGTCGGTTTGGGCGGTGCTGACAGACCATTTTTGATATCTTTATGCCGCTGGCCGAGGATTTGCAGATCCAGCGTCAGTACCAGAGCCGAGCATTTCGCCGCTTTGGCCCGCTCGATCAGCACCTTCAAAAAGTTCTCGTCCCGCATCACATATAGCTGAAACCAAAACGGTTTGCTGGTGTTGGCGGCCACGTCCTCGATCGAACAAATCGACATGGTCGACAATGTAAACGGCACGCCAAATTTCTCGGCGGCACGCGCGGCTTTGATCTCGCCATCCGCGCATTGCATCCCCGTCATGCCAACCGGCGACAGGGCCACCGGCATCGACACATCCTGACCAATCATCTTGGCCGCGCTGGACCGATTGGTCATATCCTTGGCAACCCGTTGATGAAAATAGAGTTTCTGAAAATCAGAGCTATTCTCGTGGAAGGTTTGCTCGGTCCACGAGCCGGTCTCGACGTAGTCGTAAAACATCCGAGGCACACGGCGTTCATAGATCGTGCGCAGGTCTTCTATGCAGGTGATGACGGGCATGGGGGCCTCTCAAAGTTATCGCGCCACGGCGATTATCAGGGCGTAAAGCCGGGAATAAGCCTCAGCAATCATGCGCACCATCTGCCAGAGATTTCACAAATGCAAGAACCTCATTTGTGGGCTTATTTTGACCCACCAGATCCACAATCGCCGAGCCGACCACGACCCCGTCGGCGATCTTGCCAATCGCGCGTGCCGCCTCGGGGGTTTTGATGCCAAAGCCGACACAGACCGGAATGTCGGTCGCCGCTTTGATCCGCTTAACCTCTGGCGCAACCGCCTGCGCATCGGCCGAGGCCGCCCCCGTGATGCCGTTGATCGACACATAATATAAAAACCCCGAGGTATTTTCCAACACTTTGGGCAGCCTCGCGGCGTCGGTGGTCGGGGTGGCAAGACGGATAAAATTCATCCCCGCCGCGTTGGCAGGAATGCACAATTCGTCATCTTCCTCTGGCGGCAAATCGACCACGATCAGCCCGTCAACTCCGGCCTCCTTGGCATCGATTAAAAACTGATCGACCCCGTGGCTGTAGATCGGGTTGTAATAGCCCATTAAAACAATCGGCGTGGTGTTGTCGCCTTGGCGAAACTCTCGCGCCAGATCAAGCGTCTTGTTCAGCGTCATGCCAGCCGCCAAAGCGCGCTGCCCGGCCAGTTGGATCGCCGGACCATCGGCCATGGGATCGGTGAACGGCAAGCCAAGCTCGATCACGTCAACGCCTGCGGCTGGCAGCCCTTTGACCACCTCAAGCGAGGCGGCGAAATTTGGGTCTCCGGCCATGACATAGGTCACAAACGCAGGTTTGCCTGCCCGTTTCAGCTTGGCAAATGTGTCGTCAATTCTGGTCATGGCGTGCCCTTTTATTGCTCTCGGCTACGGGTTTGGGGCAGCGCGCGTGAAAAATCAACGGGCAAACAAGCTGGCGCGCGCATTTTTGATCACTGATCGGCGAAATCAAAAACAGTCATTGGACAGCTGCGCTTCGGCGTGCCTATGTTTGGTGCTAATATAACGGATATTGAGGGCGACGAGATGGAGATATTGCGCATTGCAGCTTTTGCTGATCGCGGTGCGGGCGGAAATCCTGCGGGCGTTTGCCTTTGCAACAGCTTGCCGCCCGAGGCGGAAATGCAGGAAATTGCCGCGCGCGTCGGCTATTCGGAAACGGTTTTCGCCACGAAGATCACGAACGGTTTTCGCGCGCGATATTTTGCGCCCGACGGCGAGGTGGCATTTTGCGGTCACGCGACGATTGCGCTGGGGGCCGCTCGTGGGGCTGCGCACGGGGCCGGGACGTTTCAGCTTCGCCTAAACGAGGCCGAGATTTCGCTCAGCGCCACGCAAACGACGGGCAATTGGTCGGCAAGATTACGCTCTCCCGCGACGCGGTATTGCGCTGCAGGGGTCGATCTTGTGGAGCGTGTCTTGACCCTGTTTGGCTGGTCGGTGCGTGATTTGTCGGCGCAGGAAAGCATCGTTCGCGCCAACGCAGGGGCCGAGCATTTGCTGATCCCGCTGGCCTCGCGCCAATTGCTGGCCGACATGGTTTACGATTTTGATACCGGAGCCAGATTGATGCGAAAGGCCGGTCTGGTGACGATCAACTTCTATTTTCGCGACACCGAAACCTTGATCCACAGCCGCAATCCGGCAGCAGGGCTTGGTGTTTATGAGGATCCGGCAACAGGTGCCGCTGCCGCCGCATTGGCGGGATATTTCCGCGACGCACTTGGCCGCGACCAGCCCTTCACGGTTTTGCAAGGCTTTGACATGGGGGTGCCCTGTCGAATATTTGTGCAACCCTTGAGCGGCCAAGGCGCGCCGGTTGAGCTGTCGGGCGATACCCGTGAAATCTCCGCTTCGCATTAGCCCTGCCTTGACCCTCGCCCCAGTCTCGCCTAGACGCGCGGGATCGCTCAATTGCAACTAAGACGAGGCTGAAAATGGGGTTCAAGACCGGGATTGTTGGATTGCCCAATGTGGGGAAATCCACGTTGTTTAATGCGCTGACCAAAACCGCTGCCGCCCAAGCCGCGAATTTTCCGTTTTGCACGATTGAGCCGAATGTGGGCGAGGTTTCGGTACCTGATGCGCGTCTGGACAAACTGGTCGAGGTTGCTGGCTCCAAGACCAAAATCCCGACCCGCATGACATTTGTTGACATCGCGGGGCTGGTCAAGGGCGCCAGCAAGGGCGAGGGGCTGGGCAATCAGTTTCTGGCCAATATCCGCGAATGTGACGCCATCGCCCATGTTTTGCGCTGTTTTATCAACGACGACGTGACCCATGTGGAGGGGCGCGTGGACCCGATCGAGGACGCCGCAACTATTGAGACAGAGCTGATGCTCGCCGATATGGAGAGCATCGAAAAGCGTTTGCAAAACCTCAGCCGCAAGCTCAAGGGCGGCGATAAGCTGTCGCTGGAGCAAGATGATTTGCTGCGTCGCGCGTTGGCGGCGTTGGAAAACGGCCAGCCTGCGCGCACGGTTGATGTTGCCGAGGACGAGCGCAAAACTTGGGACATGTTGCAGCTTTTGACCGCCAAACCCATTCTGTTTGTGTGCAATGTCGAGGAAGAAAATGCCGCCAAAGGCAATGATTTTTCCGACAAAGTGGCCGAGATGGCGCGCAAGCAAGGTGCCGCCCATGTGGTGATTTCGGCCGCCATTGAAGAAGAGATCAGCCAGCTTGAGCCAGACGAAACCTTGATGTTTCTAGAGGAGTTGGGCCTGCATGAAGCAGGACTTGATCGCCTGATCCGCGCCGGATACGAGCTGTTGCATCTGCAAACATATTTCACTGTCGGCCCCAAAGAAGCCCGCGCCTGGACCGTTCGCGCAGGCACCTCGGCCCCGCAAGCGGCCGGTGTGATCCACGGCGATTTTGAGCGTGGTTTTATTCGCGCCGAAACCATCGCCTATGATGATTTCGTCACTTTGGGCGGCGAGCAGGGCGCCAAAGAGGCGGGCAAGATGCGCGCCGAGGGCAAGACCTATCTGGTCGCCGACGGCGATGTCATGCATTTTTTGCACAACACCTGAGCGGCTCAATCCGTCCGCAACTCGGCCCGTATTTCTGCCACACGAGCGGCATTATCCACCGCGACCGTGCCGTCCTGATGCCAGATCGAGTTTTCAAACCCAACCCGCAGCTTGCCCCCCTTGGCATGGGCCGCGAGCAACGAGGTGGTTTCGGTTTTGCCAAAGGCGCAGACCATCCAGTCGGGGCGAATTTGCAGGCGGCTTAGCCCGTCAAGAAACGGCTCCAGCATCTCTGGCCTCCCCGCCACGCCTTGATGATTTCCCAGCACAAACAGAACTTGCAGCGCCCCATCAAGCATATCACGCGGTCCAAGCATCGCGGCTAGCCGCGTCAGATCATCGGCGCCATAAAGGATATATTGCAGCGAGATGCCGCGCTCTTTGCTGGCGTCATGCAGGGCCTTGCAGGCCGCAATTTCGCCGTCGGCGGTAATCTCGCGCATCGCCACCGACACCAGTCGCGAACCACATTCCAGCGCCAAAGTTCGCTGAAACGCGGGCGAATATTGCCCGACAGCCTCAGTCGTTGCCTGCACCGCAAACCCCGGCAGAGCGCGCTCAAGCTCGGCCACCGCCTCGCGATAAAACCCGCCATCCAGAATATGCGCGCCGTTTTGGTCGCGCAGATGAAGGTGCAACCCGTCCGCCCCCGCTGCGCGACATGCGGTAGCCGTTGCGATAATTTCGGCCAGCGTTATCGGCAACGCGCCGTGATCGTCATGCCCAAGCCGCGCGCCGTTTGGCGCGACCATCAGATTGGGGAGGGCGGTCACAGCGACGCTTCCAAAGCGCGTCCGAGCTTATCGACAAGTTCGTCTATGTGATTGTTATCAATGATAAATGGCGGGGCCAGCAGCACATGGTCGCCGTGCTTGCCGTCGATCGTCCCACTCATGGGATAGACGATCAGCCCGGCCTCGAACGCCGCCGCCTTCAACTTTTTGGCAAAGCCAACCTTGGGCGCAAACGGGGTTTTATCGCTGCGATCCTTAACAAACTCCAGCCCCCAAAACAGCCCGCGCCCGCGAATATCACCCACATTTGGATGCTCGGCAAAGCGATCATTCAACGCGCCGCGCAGCCTTTCGCCCATCTCGCGTGCCTGTGAAACCAGATCGTCATCAATCAATCGATCCAACACCGCCAACGCCGCCGCTGCCGCCACCGGATGACCCATATAGGTGTGGCCATGCTGAAAAAAACCCGAGCCATCCTTGATCGCGCGGTAAATCTCGCCGCTGCACATCATCGCCCCGACCGGCTGATAGCCCGCCCCCAGACCCTTGGCGATGGTCAGAATATCGGGCGAAATCCCGTCATGGGCGCAGGCAAATAAATCGCCGCAACGCCCCATGCCACACATCACCTCGTCCAAAATTAGCAATACCCCGTAGCGGTCGCAAATCTCGCGGATACGCTTGAAATACCCCGGCACCGGTGGCACCGCCCCCATGGTTGCCCCGACAACCGGCTCAGCGACAAAGGCGATCACACTTTCGGGGCCAAGGCGCAAAATCTCGGTCTCAAGCTCTGTCGCCACCCGCTGGCCATAGGTTTGAGCCGTTTCGCTAGCCTGTTGATCGCGATACGCATAACACGGCGCAATGTGGCTGGTGTCGATCATCAAAGGCGCAAACGGTTCGCGTCGCCACATATTTCCGCCGGTCGCCAGTGCACCCAGCGTGTTGCCGTGATAGCTTTGGCGGCGCGCGATAATATGCTGCCGCTGGGGCTGGCCAATCTCGAGAAAATACTGCCGCGCGAGCTTTAACGCCGCCTCAACCGCCTCTGATCCACCCGACAAAAGGTAAACTCGATCAAGCCCATCGGGGGCATGCGCCACCAACTTATCCGCCAGCGCCTCGGCCGCTTGCGAGGTGAAAAAGCCCGTATGTGCGAACGCCACCTGATCGAGCTGGCTCTTGATCGCCGCCAAAACATGCGCGTCGCTGTGGCCCAAACAAGACACCGCAGCCCCGCCCGAGGCGTCCAGATATTGCTTACCAGTTTGGTCATAAAGGTAAACGCCAGCGCCATGAGACACCGTCGGTGGTGCATATTTCGTGTGCCGTGGAAAGATATGGCTCATGAGATTGCCTTTGCTTGCAAGGTCAACCTGCCGCCATTCGCGCCGGGATTGCAAGGTTAATCACTCGTTAAACTCACCGAGCTATTGCTGTGACCACAGGCAGACATTGCAGTAGCGTTTTGTTCGCAGATTTGCTAATTGGCCTAGGAATATGTGCACAGCTTCGATCCGACCGCAAAGGGAACGCGGTCGAGTTCTGGCGCGCGTCACAAAACAGCACCCAAGGCGGCAGCTTTGCAAAAGGCTCGCGTGGCTCTGGTTAAGGAATGTTAATATGCCTCAATCAGGCGAAGGTCGCGCGCAAGACAAAGTCGAGCAAGATGGGGTCGAGAGGGTCTCGGCCATCGTCAAGCTGCGCAATCTTGCACCGATATTTCTGGGGATAGGATTGTTCGCGCTTGGCGCTTATGCGCTGCATCGCTTGTTGCAGCCTCTGAACGCGGCGGAGGTTATTTCCCAAGTTAAATCAACCCCTTGGTCCGAACTTGCCACGGCGATGGCGGCGACAGTTCTGGGCTATGTCGCGCTGATCGGCTATGACTGGTCGGCCCTGCGTTCGCTTGGCAAGAAGGTGCCGGCGCGGATCGTCGCGGTCGGTGGTTTTCTGGGTTATAGTTTTGGCAATACCATCGGTATCAGCATTATCTCGGGCGGGGCGGTGCGCTATCGGATTTACTCGGCCTTCGGGCTAAATGCGTTCGAGGTGGCGGCGGTTTCGACCTTTGTTGCGCTTGCATTTGGCTTTGGCATCACCGTTATCGGTCTGGTCGCATTAGCGATTCATCCCCATGCGCTTCAGGCGATTCTGCCGTTTCCCGGCGTGCCGGTGCAGTTTATTGCCGCCAGTTCGGCGTTGATTTTGACCGGGGTTTTGACCTGGCTTTCGGTCACGCAGAAAACCTTGCGCATCTCGCGGTTCGAGATTTCCGCCCCCAGCCCCGGCATTCTATATGGCCAGCTTGGCTTTACGCTGATGGATACGGCGATGGCGGCGTTAACGCTTTATGTGCTGATGCCGGTTGGTGTGCCGGATTTCTTAACCTTTCTGACCATCTTCGCCGCCGCTGTCATGGCCGGAGTGTTGAGCCATGTTCCCGGCGGAGTCGGGGTTTTTGAGTCCGTGATTATTGCCGGTTTGCCGGGGCAAGTGCCGCTCGAGCAGGTCGCCGCCGCCTTGGTTCTTTACCGGATGATTTACTATCTCGTGCCGTTCGGGTTGGCGCTGGCCTTTGTCGCCATCAACGAGGCGCGACTGGCGGGGGGCTTTCTCACGCGCTTGCTTGGCGACGTGCCAGAGCAGCTCAAACCGATCCTCAAATCGGCAATTACTTTCGCTCCGTCACTGGCCGGAAGTACGGTGTTTGGGCTTGGGGTCTACCTTTTGATCATGGCGCTTATGCCCTCAGTGAGGCCACATCAAATCGACCCCAATGACCTGCTTGCGACCATATTATTAGAGGGTGGAGCGATATTGTCGGCCACGCTCGGCATCGCGCTGTTGATGCTGTCGCAAGGGCTGGTGCGGCGGATTTCGGGGGCGTTTTGGCTGACCGGTGTGGCGTTGATCGGCGGCGCGGTCGCGTCGGTTCTTAATGGGCTTGATATCGAAAGCGCGATCCTGCTTTTGTTGTTCGCGCTGATCCTGTGGCCGTTCAAATCCGAGTTTTACCGCTCCGCCAAGCTGACCAAGGACGTGCTGACCCCGTCGTGGTTCGCGCTGGTATTCGCGATCATCATCGGCGTCAGCATGTTCTTTTTCTTCATCCATAAGGCCACGCCTTACTCCACCGAATTGCTGACGCAGTTTTCCAGCGGTGCCAACACGCCTCGGGCGTTGCGCGCCGCCCTGCTCGCCTCGGCGATGTTAATCCTTGTGACCATTTATGTGGCGTTGCAGCCCGCGCGAACCCATGTTCGTCAACCGAGCGCAGTGGTGCTGGAACGCGCCAGATCAATCATCGCCGAGCAACAGGATCCAGAGGCGTATCTGGCGCTAAGTTGCGATAAATCCGTGTTTTTATCGGATGAGCAAGATGCGTTTATCATGTATGGGGTGCAGGGAAAATCGTGGATTTCCTATAGCGATCCGGTTGGGGCGCCTGATAAGGTTGCGGCTTTGGCCTGGGCGTTTTTCGAGGACGCTTATGTCGCCAATAGTCGGCCGATTTTTTATGAGGTCAGCGAGAAATACATGTCGCTTTGGGTCGAAATGGGTCTGACACTGCACAAGATCGGCGAAGAGGCGCTGGTGTCGCTGCCCGGGTTTTCGCTGGCGGGCGGGGCGTTCAAGAAGATGCGTGCGGCCCATAACAAAGCGGTGAAATCCGGGCTTGAATTCGAGCTTCGCCAACCCCCGCACAGCCCCGAGTTCATGGCGCAGCTCAAGGGTATTTCCGACGCCTGGCTGGGCCAGAAAAAATCTGCCGAGAAAGGGTTTTCGGTTGGCCGGTTCAGCAATGAATACCTGGCGCAGTTCCCGATGGCGACGGTTCGCCGAAACGGGAAATTATTGGCCTTTGCCAATGTGTTAAGGCCTAAGAACAGCCCCAAAGCCTCGATTGATCTGATGCGCTATCTGCCTGAGGAGGCCAGCGGGATGATGGAGTTTTTATTCGTCTCTTTGCTCGCTCATTTCCGTGATCAGGGCGCGCAGGAATTCAGCCTCGGCATGGCCCCGCTTTCCGGTATCGAGAGCCGCCCCGGCACCCATTCGTGGAACCGGTTCGGCGCATTGATTTTTCGCCACGGTAGCAGTTTTTACAACTTCAAAGGCCTTCGCGCCTTTAAGCAAAAGTTCCACCCAGACTGGCATCCGCGCTATTTGGCCATCCCCGGCGGCACCCCGCCCTTGGTTGCCTTGAAAGATGTGGCATTTCTGATCGCCGGACATAATCGCAACCCGAGCCACAAGGAAACCTCGCCCGAGGTCGACGCCGTTAAGGTTGGTTAACACGCCTGACTTTTGGGCTTTTAAAACGTACGTTTTACGCCCGCGTGCCCCGGCCTTGATCTCGAGGCGGGAAACCGTCATTTTTTCGGCGGGCTTTTGGGCAAGATGACGGCCGCACGCAGGCCGCGCTCGTCGCCACTCGCGCCCGGCAGATCGCGTCGGTTAACCAAATGAACTTGGCCACCATGATTAAGCACAAGCGCGCGTACCACCGCCAATCCCAGACCAACGCCGCCGGTCTCGCGACTGCGCGAGGTCTCCAGTCGCTGAAAGGGATCAAACACTTTTTTCAGCTCCTCCTTGGGAATTCCGGGACCATTGTCGTCGATGTTTATGGTTAATTGATCCGGCTGCTCGTCAAGTTCAACCCGCGCGTGGTCGGCGTATTTCACTGCGTTTTCGACCAGATTATCGAACAGTCGCCTGAGGGCCACGGGTTGACCGAGATAGGCCGCTCGGGTTGGACCGCTATAGCTTACATCATGGCTAAGCTCGGCCATGTCGTCGCAGACGGTTTGTAAAAGCCCTGCAATATCAATGGGTTTTGGCGTTTCAGGCTCTTTATCAAGCCGCGCGAATGCTAAGGTCGCGGTGATCATCGTCTCCATTTGTTGCAGGTCGGTGAGCATTTTTTTGCGTGGCTCGTCGGCTGCCATGAACTCGGCGCGCAGCCTTAAGCGCGTGATCGGCGTGCGCAGATCATGCGAGATCGCGGCGAGCATTTGGGTGCGGCCATCAATCAGCCGCTGCAACCCGTGCTGCATGGCATTAAACGCGCGCGCGGCCTTGGCGACTTCGGGCGGGCCATCCTCGGGCAAATCCGGCGCATTGACATCTCGACCCAGACGCTCGGCGGCGGCGGCGAAATACGCCAAAGGCGCGGTGGAGCGGCGCACGGCCCAGATGGAAAAGCCCGACACGATCACTGCGCCAACCAAAAAAGCCCATAAAAACCGTGACTTCCAGATCGACTGGAACCGTGGCTCCAGGATCAAGATATTGACCCAACCTCCTTGCGCGAGCTGGTAAGACAGCGCGATACTGTCGCCAAGTCGCCAGTTTTGCATCATGCGGCCCATGCCAGAATTCATCTCCATCGCGGCCATGTTCGATGGGCTGAAACCAAAGCTCATGCGCGGTTGAAACTGTTTGCCACAACGGGTTTCAGCACTTGTAAACGCCTCCAACGCCCCGGCTCCAAGCGCGGAAAAGGACGCGATATTCAGGGTGCGCTGCTGCTGTTTTTTGGTGCCCAACTGCTCGGCCAGACTGGCGCGCAGACTGTTCGCGTTAACCGTCTTGTCGTTGGTTTTGACCGCCGGGGCGGCGGTGGTGGTGATGCTCAGCCCGCTGCCCGATTGCGCGCAGCTTGCCGCCTTCAGATCGGCGGCGGGCAGGTTTTGAAGCGTGCGCAAAACGGCGGCAACCCGCGCAGCACTGCTGGTTCCAAGCGCGAGCGACACGGCGGCTTGACGGTCGCCGGTATAGATTAACAAACTGATAAGATTGGAGCCGACCAACCCCAGCATCAAAACCAGCGTGGTGCGCGCGGTTAAAGAGCGGGGGAGTAGTTTCATGGCAGGGGTTTCACTTGTGGTGTGAATAAATAGCCGCCGCTGCGCACGGTGGTGATCAGGGTTGGCTTGGCTGGATCGGCCTCTAGTTTGCGGCGCAATCGGCTGATCTGAACGTCGACCGAGCGGTCAAACGGTTGGGCTTCGCGACCGCGCGCCATGTCAAGAAGTTGCTCGCGGCTGAGCACGCGCTGGGGGTGGGTGACGAGGGCGACCAACAGGTCATGTTCGCCCGCGCTGAGCGGTGTTAACAAGCCGTCGGGCGAGGTCAGCTCGCGGGTTTTCATGTTAAATTGCCAGTTGGCAAAACTTAGTATGTCGCTGGTTTCATTTGATTTATTTGTGGGGTTGAGCTGGCTGGTGCGGCGCAGAACCGCCTTGATGCGGGCCAGCAGCTCGCGCGGGTTGAACGGCTTGGCGATATAGTCATCCGCCCCCATTTCAAGGCCGATAATCCGGTCGGTTTCTTCGCCCATCGCCGTCAACATGATCACCGGCATGTTGCCCTCGGCGCGCAGGCGACGGCACAGCGACAGGCCGTCCTCGCCCGGCAGCATCAGGTCGAGAATGACCAGATCAAAGGCCCAGTCGGCCAGCTCGCGGCGCATCTGCACCCCGTCAGCGGCGGTGCGCACGCGCAGGTCATGCTGGCGCAGATACCTTGCCACCAGATCGCGGATTTCCTGATCATCATCGACCACAAGGATATGGGTTTTCTCTGTCATGGATATGTTTATAGCCGCAAGCGGTCGGGTTCTGCCAGCAACTTGGTAACAGAGTGTTACCAGAGCCGGTCCTGTAACAAACGGTTACAAATCTCTGAATTTCGGACATGAAGCGGCAACATTCGGACCCCTTATTAGGCTCATGAAAGGCACCGGACAGAGGTGCGATGGTTCACAAGTTAAAGGAAGATTAAAATGACCAAGTTCAACAAAAAAACCCTGCTCGTCGTCGGTGTAGTTGCTACGCTCGCTGCCGCTCCGATCGTTTTTGCCGCTACCAGCAACCATATGACAGATGGTACGATGAGCGGTGCTGGCCAGACCGAAATGATGGGTCAGGCGAGCGCTATGGGCATGGGTGGCGGCATGGGCATGGGCATGGGCATGGGTGCCGGCATGACGGATGAAAATGGCAATCCGATCCAGATGCCGGCCATGACTGCCGAGCAGTTGACGTTCATGCGTGCGCAGCTTGACAAAATGCCTGATGCCCAGCGTGCGTTGATGGAAACCCAGTTGCAGGAACATGGTGTTACCCTGCCAGACGCTAAATAGGAGGACTGAATATGGGCTATGATATGATGGGAACCGCAGGTGCATTTGGAGGTGGAAGCATGTTTTTCGGAGGTCTTATGATGATAATCTGGCTGGCGGTGGTGATCGCCGTGATCGTAATGTTGGTACGTTGGTTCTCCGGTGAAGGGTTTAATTTACCAGCGTTTCGCGGCGGAAAAACCGCCTCGGCAACTTCGGCTCTGGCGCTACTTGAAGACCGCTATGCCAAGGGCGAAATCGAGAGCAAAGAATTCGATGAGCGCACGCAAAAACTGCGCCAGAGCGGCAATAGTTAAGTTTGTATGAATGCTTGAGAACGTCAAAGGCCGCGCGTGTTGCGGCCTTTGATTTGCGAAGGATTTCTCCCGCTTTCATTGATCGGCGCGGATCATATCGGCGGCTTTCTCGGCGATCATGATGGTGGCGGCATTGGTATTTCCCCCTATTATCAACGGCATAATGGATGCATCGACCACACGCAGGCCGTTGATCCCGTGGACTTTTAGATTTGGGTCAACCACGGCCATGTCATCTTGTCCCATTTTGCAAGTGCCGACGGGGTGGTAAACGGTGTCAGCTCGGTCGCGGATTACGCGCTCCCATTCTTGGCCGCTCATAGCATCGTGGATGCCAAACAGCTCTTGTTCGCGGAATTTTTTCAGGGGTGGGGCCTCTAATATCTGGCGGGTGATTTTGGCGCCTTTGATCAGGGCCTCAAGGTCGGCGCGCTCGCTCAGAAATTGCGGATCTATCGCCGGAGGGGCAAGGGGGTCGGCGCTGGTCAGGCTGACGGTGCCTCGGCTTTTGGGGTGCAAAACGCAAACGTGACAGCTGAACCCATAGCCAAGATGCAGTTTGCGTGCGTGGTCATCCGTGATGCCGATCACGAAATGGAGTTGAATGTCCGGGCGGGCAAGATTGGGGTCGGTTTTCAAAAATGCGGCCCCTTCGGCCATTGGCGAGGCGACCATGCCCTTGCCGGTTTTGCGCCAGCGCAGGATGTGGCGAAAAAGTTGGATTGTGCCGCGAATTCCGAGACCAAAATTATCGGTATCTTTAGATTTATAGGCCAGAATCATGTCTATGTGATCTTGCAGGTTTTGGCCGACGCCGGGAAGATCATGCACCATTTCGATGCCGTGGGGCGTGATGTCCTCGCTGCGACCAACGCCTGATAATTGTAAAAGCTGCGGCGAGTTGAA
>JAADIJ010000225.1 GCA_013151335.1 Alphaproteobacteria bacterium
GAGATCATCGAAGGGGTTGCGTTCAAGGACGGGATCAAGCAGGAAAAACATGCCGCCTGATCACAGCGTCACCAACTTTTGGGCTTAGCTCGCGATCTTCCTGCTGGTGGCGCAAGTGAAACTGAAGAAGCGGCTTGATCTGGCGCGGGATGCGGCGAAGGTCGCGGGAATGGTGCCGGGGTTGATTGTGGGGAAGTGGGTGGAAGGGACGTGAAACAGATGGCAGCGTTCATGGAAGGTGGCGCATTTGACGCGACCGGACCTTTGCTACTATTGACGGGACATCGCGTCGCGGCAGTGCAGCTTTCCCAGAACGGCCATTCGTTCGTCGCGCAGCATTTCGAGGGCGGGGACGACCGCAGTGCGGACAAAGTTGACGTTCGCTGATCCGAAACATAGCATTGCTGACAAACCTTTGAGGTGCACAAAGCATTTTGGGGAAGTTTGCGTAGCGAGGAGGTTCTATGTCATTTCAGCTTTCAGGCCGCGCCCCGGAAATTTATGAGCACACTATGGTGCCTCTGTGGTTTAGGCGCTGGGCCGAAGCGTTGATGACAGCCGTGTCGCTGGAAGCCGACGAAAGTGTTCTCGACGTTGCTTGCGGCACTGGCGTCACCACTCGAATTGCCAAGCGAGATGTTGGTTCGAACGGAAGTGTTACGGGGTTGGATATCAATGCTGGTATGCTTGCTAAGGCGCGTGAACTGGCCCCGGACGTAGATATCACCTGGATGGAAAGCGACGTCATTGCAACCGGATTGCAGTCGGATATCTTCGATGCCGTCATATCTCAGCACGGCTATCACTACTTTCCTGATCAGCGCTCTGCTTTAAAAGAGTTTCGCCGCATGCTAGCACCTGCCGGGCGCATCGCAATGTCAATATGGGACGGGCATAGCGCCTATACCGCTGCAATTTGCTCCGCTGTTGAAAAATTCATCTCACCTGAGATTGCGAAGAAGCAGCGCAGCCAACGAGAAACTCCGTCGGCCTATACGCTAACAGAGAGCGTTTCCGAAGCCGGTTTTCGAAATGTCGCCGTTGTTCGCCAAGAGTTGTCGATCAAAGTCCCTTTGGCCGCAGAGTTCGTCCCGCTACATCTCGGTTCAATGCCAATAGCCAACGCTTTTCATAGCCTTCCTGATGAGGAAAAAGAGGCACTTATCGCCGACGTTGCCCATACACTAAGAGATCACATCGTCGGCGACCAGATTGTCTACCCGGATGCCGTCAATGTTGTGATGGGGGTGAAATAGGCTGATAATAGATCACCTATGGGAACGTGTGTCAGGTCAATAAGGGCTCCAAGCCGACTTGCGGCAGCGCAGAGAAAACCCTCGTTTCCAGGTTTCCTCAAAGTCGGCTTCCGACGTTCCGGCACGACCAGTACGCACTTGCAGAGAAAACCCGCTGTCCGTCCTTCTCTACAAAGGGCGCGACCGGCCCACAGCCGACCTCCGTCGCATTGTCAAACGCTGCAACGCAGCTTTCAGTAAGCCGTCGTTGGTGCAATGCGCAGCATATTGAAGGCGGGAACAACAGCAGAGTGGGACAAACTGCGCTTCGACCGTAATGCTGCCGTGGCCGCTTTTGGCCGATTGCAACACGATATTTTGGCGCATTGTGCCCGGGTATTAGGCTAGCAGCATCACCACAATGGCTTCACGGCTCAGCCTCGGTTCGCTATTTATTTGGCGCAAGTGATCGCAGTGCCTTAGACATGCGCTCAGCCAGTTTTGGTATGCGCCGTTCATGGGTGCCGGAAAACCCCAAGACGATACCTGAGCGTCCCAATGGCTTAATGCAATAGACGGATAGTGGCAGGGTTTCGATGCCAACTGAAAGCAGAGCGAGATGCGCCGCCTGGTCGTCCATGCCATTTTTCAGCCAAGCCAGCATGTGCATTCCCGCATCCGTCGGCTGTGGCTCAAGACTGTCGGCGCAGTCCTTTGTCAGGCAATCGAACAGGATATCCCGGCGCTCGCGATAGACGCGGCGCATCTTGCGGATATGTTCGACAAACCGGCCATCATCCATGAACCGGGACAGGGCCTGTTCCACCACCGCAGAAGAGCTTTGACCAAGAAGGTTGCGGGCAATCGCAAAACTCTCGACCAGTCTGGGCGGCACCACGATGTAACCCAGCCGTATGGCCGCGAACATGGATTTCGAAAACGTGCCGACATAAAAAACCCTGCGTTCGCTGTCCAGCGCGCTGAGGGCCGGCAGGGGGCGCCCCCGATAGCGGAATTCGCTGTCGTAATCGTCTTCGATGATCCAGGCACCGTTTTCCTGCGCGTAGTTGAGCAGAGCCAGTCGCCTGACCAGACTCATGGTTGTTCCCAATGGCTGCTGGTGCGAGGGCGTTGTGAAGATCAGCGTGGGTCTGGGGTGATTTTCGATGGCAAAGTTCAGGTCCATTCCCTCATCGTCAATCGGCACCGGTGCGACATTGGACCCCATGATCTGCATGACATCGCGCCCAGCGATATGGCCCGGATTTTCGTACCAAACCGTATCGCCCTTGTTCAGCAGCACAAAGGCGATGAGAACAAATGCCTGCTGCGCACCCGAAGTTATTATAATCTGGTCGGGGTCAACCTGCATGCTGCGAGCATCGCTCAGGTGTCGGGCAATCGACGCCCGAAGTGCAGCACTGCCATTGACCTCACCATAGCTCAGATTGCGGCGATCGGTGCCGGTCGCGGCATCCAACAGGTATTTGTTCCAGGCCTTGACCGGAAACAGGTCCAGTGCAGGCACGCCAGGGCGAAACGGGTCTGTCTCGCCGTGGCGCATGTTGGCCCTGGAAGACATGATTGATCTTGCGCGTTCTGAAATCTCGACATCGGGTGGGCTGGCCTTGTGACGCGGCAGCCTGAATTTTGGAGAGGTTTCAAAATCCAGACCATCGGAAACGAAGGTTCCAGCCCCCGTCCTGGCCAAGGCATAGCCTTCGGCAACCAACTGTTCATAAACTGATTTCACCGTGATGCGGGACACACCGAGCTCTTGCGCCAGTACGCGGGTCGAGGGCAGTTTCCGGCCCGGGGCCAACGTGCCGTCCAGGATCAAACGGCGCAGCGAGGCATCCAGCTGCCGATAGATGGGAACGGGCGTGTCCCGCTCGATACTGAACCCGTGGAGCAAGGCCCCTCCCGGTGATTTTGGCATCAGAGTCTCCAAATGGGCTTATACGTTTTCCAATAATGGGTATATTTTATACATCCAATTTTGAATAGCCTGATGAGCGACAATATATTCGGGCGCGTCGAGACTTTGCGCAATTGGGCGAACTGGTTGGACCATGATCAAAATCGAAGACTATGATTTTCCTGAGGGGCTTCACCTGCTGACACGCTGGCAGGCGGGGGACGGAGACGCGAAGCAGGAGATGGTCGACATTTTCGATGCCGCTATCGCCGGGGCGTTCGACAAGAACTTTACTGTTCTGGCACCGCCAGACCGGGTGAATGCAACCGCTTCGGTCCATATGCTGGCGCTGGAGGTGTTACATGATCTCTATGGCGTTGAATCATGGGACTATTACAACACCGACCCGTATCGCTATGTCCGGACCAATCTGGCCGTGAGCCGCCTGCTGGGGGTGAATAAGTATTACAATACTTGGGCTTTGTACGCCTTCACCTGCGAACCGTTGGGCCAGAAAATGATGTATCCGGACAAGTTTCCGCCGGGGGCCGATCCGGACGTGACGCTGATCAACCGGGACAATTGGCACCAGCTTGAGACGCCGGATTTTACCAAGGGCGTCCCTAAGGCAATTGACGATATCCTGCGCGTCGTTGAAGAGCTGACCGGCATGCCGCCGCTGCTGAATATATCGGCTCCCTACAGCCTTGCAGCAGACATCTACGGGCAGGAGCCGCTGTTGGCGGATGTCGTGAACGACCCGGACAATGTGAACGCGCTGCTGGATCATCTTGGCGACAAGGTGCTCGGACCATGGATGGACCACCATTTTGAGACCTTTCCCAACGGCTGGGTTGAATTGTCGGATGCGTCGGGTTCTCCGTTCTTCATCGGACCGGAAAACTGCAAGAATATGTCGATCCGCTCAATCCGGCACATGCTGCGGGACAAGCCATACGTTGAACGGGTATTTGACAATAATTACCGCGGCGATTTTGTCGCCGAGGCAAAAAGGAAGGCCCGCGCGTCGCGGCGCAAAGTTGCAAGAAATTCAGATGTTACGATTGTCGCGCAAGCTGCCGATGGCGCAAACGACGGCCGGCTCAGGTTGCTGGAGCTGACCGATGCAAAGGTCAGCGTCAATCCGGTATTCATCATGCGCCTTGACGCGGACAAGGTGGACATCTCGTTTTACGAACAACAGGCCATTCAGCGAAACCTGCCCCTGACGTCTGGCATTGGATCGCCCCATATCGACCGGAACAGCATAAAGGATTTAGACGCAAAAAAGGTCGAGAT
>JAADIJ010000085.1 GCA_013151335.1 Alphaproteobacteria bacterium
AAATGTGTCGGCTGTGGTGAATGCATCCTGATCTGCCCGAACGGGGCCATTGATATCCAATGGAGTAAGGATGTGCCCCTTTTTCAAAAAAAGATGGCCGAATACACCCTTGCAGTCTTGAAAAACAAGAAGGACAAGACCCTCTTTGTAAATTTCATAACGCAGGTTTCCCCGGCTTGTGATTGTTATGGCCACTGTGATGCTCCCATTGTTAATGATATCGGGATTGTCGCTTCAAGAGATCCGGTGGCGATTGACCAGGCGTCAGTTGACCTCGTCAACCAGCACATCCCCGCTGAAGGCTCCTGCATTTCCGGGCGCGTGAAAACCGGAGAGGATAAGTTCAGGGCCCTCTATCCTAAGATCGATTGGAGCATTCAATTGGATCACGCGCAGAAGATAGGCCTCGGCACCCGAAAATATGATTTAATCTGCATATAGCCCGCATTTGTCACCAGGCCGCTTATAGTCCTAAAACGGGCAACTCTGGCTGTACCGGGAGTTTGGCAAGCAGGCGATCCCTCAACCCATCTTCCCGCCATTTTCTGTTCAGAAAAAGTGGCAAATAACATAACGCTCACCAGGCACGAGCAATTCCTTTTGGACAGACTCTCTTCGTTGCGATCGCGTCTGATCAAAGCAGCTTGCATGAAGGCAATTACGAATGAAGAATCAATTCTGAACGAATGGGCGACCTCATGACTGAGGCGGACGAGCTGACCGCAATTGCGGCAATCTGGTAACCTCGGGCAGGGGCTTGATGAAATCCTGCCTCAGGCTGTACGTATATGCCCCTTGGGTTGGTATCAGGAGCAGATCGCCCGGGCGGATGGCCGTCCCGTGATAGGAATACCCCCACACATCATGCGGGGTACATAAAGATCCAAGAATATCGCAGGGATGTTCCTCTATCTCCGGATGGGTTAGGTTGATGACCGGGAAATAGTCTTGCTCGAATCGCTCCCATCCAATGGCATTGGTACCCGCATCCGTGATCGCCAGATTATCGGCCTTGACGTCCACCACGGTCATCAATAAGTGCATGGCTTCATGGCACAACCACCGGCCCGGTTCAAGACAGATGCGGCAGTTCATGGTCTTCGGCAACGCTGCTTGCAGCGTCTCCGCTATCTGATCGGCGAAAATATCAATGGGACAACTCTCCAGCCAAAATCGCGATACCGTATCGGGCCGGCCCGGAAAAAGTAGATTTATGAATTTACCAAAAGGCGTCCCGGCGGCCCGCAGCCATTCCCCCTGTTCCGGCCAAAAGCCACCTCCAATGTCCAGAAATTTCATGGTTTCCAGCAGATTTGCAGGCAAATCAAGCAGCTCCGATCTCAGCCTGGCGATAAAGGCGGTTTGCGCGTCTGGTAAAAGGTTCCAGCTGGTGTGGAACTGCAAACCCTCGAGTTTGACAAACGGAGCGCCATGCGCCTCCCGGAGAAATTGTGCCAGCGACGTGAGGGGAATGCCGAACTTGCGCCACAATCCGTTGGGATTGGTCGTCAACCGAACACCTGCGCAAACCATGCGCCGATACTGCCGTGTCAGGTGGTCCAGCCGCCGCAACTCACCGAAGCTGTCCATCAGAACTGTTACACGATCGGCTTGGTTGATGGCTGCAGTCAATTCCTCCTCTGTTTTGCCCGGCCCGCTGAAAAAAATCCGTGTGGCGCCCACCTCGCATGCCTGCACCAATTCCACGCCGCTCGAAACGTCCAGCCCTAGCCCTTCCTCAACCATGATCCGGGAGACTTCGGGCATGTTATTGCTCTTCATGGCGAAAAAAACATCCACCGAGCCGAGGCATTCCTCAAAAACCTGCCTGAACCGCCTCGCCCGGGATCGCAGACGCCCCTCGTCAAGAACATAGAGCGGAGAGCCGTGTTCCCGGACCAGCCCGGTAAAGACGTCCCTGTACTCCAGGCAAGGTGTTACGAACGCTTTCAGACGTCCTTCATCCATCTTCTGGTAAGGGGAGCGAAGCAGCTTGGCGGCTTTGGTTAAAAGATCTGTCAATAGTGTCATATCGTTCGTCACACAATATCCACTGCAACGGCTCGGACCAGGTTCCGAAGTTGGTCCTGGATCGCTAGGCCGGTCTTGGGTGAAAATATTCCATACCCCAACAGCCACGAACCGTAGTCCTTGGGCGGAAGCTCAATCTGATCGCCGGGGCGCCTTATCCAAACCAACTCGCGCATGTTTTCTTCCCATTCACGCAATTGCGGATGAATCGATTGTAACCGGCCGGCACGGTCGGCATGGAATCGAACCCCGACAAGGTGTTCCCATGTATTGCTTGGCGGAACCCTCGGCGGTCGCCCCTCTGCAAAATCCAGTGTTACACCAAGCATGTCCACGCCGCAGCTTTGCTCAATCAGCGGAGGCAGGCAATCGCCGCCCGGACGCGGTGACAACTCCAGAAAATAAGGGAGACCATTATGCCAAATGAAATCAACCATGCATAGGCTACGGGTTAAGCCCAGGGCCTTGGCCGCTTCCCCCAGGTAGCGTCTAAAAACCGTTTCCCCGATGGCCCCAGGCAGCTTTGCGGGAATCTCATACGCCAGCGTCGTACCGATGAGTCTTTCCTCTGGAAAATATTTATTTGTGATGCGCAATACTTGTACTTCCCCTGCGTCATAATACACGTCGCAACTGAACTCATCGCCGCCAACAAATTCTTCGCAAATCACGTTTGCCCGGCCCGCCTTCCCATTAAGGTAATACATCCGGTCCGTGGCTCGTGCCATCAGGCCCTTTAAAATTGTTCTGTAGGCCCTGGACGCCTCACCCAGGCTATTGCACCTGAACGTCAACTCACTCCCACTTCCCGACACCGGCTTCAGAACAACAGGCCCACCGATTTTCCGCATGAAACCGGCGATGTCATCAAAACTGTGGACCGCACGAACCCTGGGGCAGGGAATACCGTGGCTCGCCCAGCGTTTTTTGCACAAGTACTTGTTCCGGCAGTACAGAATGGATTGCCTGGAAGGAAACGGAAGGCTCCATTTGTTTGCGACGGTAGCGGCCATCAACAATGATTCGCAATCAAAGCAGGCCACTCCGCTAAGTAAAATGTTCTGCCGGTCAAGGAAATTTCGGAGCCTATCCATTGCCGCTTGTTCATCCATTAGCGGACAAATCAATTCCTCATCCTCAGGAATAGTGGGGATTCCGGTATCGGTCATTACGTCCGGATCAGTTAAAAAAACAGCGCGTCCGGGCATCCTCTTCCGGATATGGTCGATGTAATCCCGGGTCGTTCCGACGACCAGGACGCGCCTTTTACGCTGCGACAAATTTGGCCCTCCGCTCGGATGTCGCCGTCAACACGCACGCGGCCGCTATCGTTTTATTTACCTGGTAAAGAGGACGGGGTTGGAGATGAAACCGCGCTTTCCAGCCAAAATCGCCGCAAAGAAAATCGATTTGCTCAAAACGCCGGCTACAACCCCACTTCAAGTGGAACAAGTTGATCGCCTTGGCGATCCCTAGAAACTCCGGGTCGGTCGCCCCGGCCAGGACCGTATAGTGGTTGCGATAAACCGCCCCCACGTCCACGGCCGCCCGGTGTCCCTTGATTCGGATAGTGGTCACCCGCAGCATCCCCTGTTCGGCCAGAAAGGACAACATGGCGTCAAAACCGTTGAGGAACCTGGAGTCATGGAAGTAAGACCGCTGCTTGAAAGTTGCCAGGTTCATCTCAAACATCCAGCCGATATCATCCCATTCGTTTACGTGATACCGGCACCCCATGGCCTCGAATTTTTCCGTTTCGCGCCGAATCTGCCTGCGGGACTTGCCCGAAAACTGCCCCCAGTAGGCGTTATAGTCATATTTGAAGCGCTGGGGGTAGAAAATATAGCCCACTTCATCCATTGTCACACCAGGCAAGGAGGCGGTCATCTCGTCATGCAGGTATCTTAATTCGGTATTTTCCGGAGCGGCTTCCCACAAACCTTGCCGAATCGTGCGAGACATGGCCGGGATGCGGTTTTGTTCCAGCCATGTCTTGCCTTGCCAGGTTTCACCCGGAAAACATCCGTAATAGCCTTCCTCTTCAATCCAGCTAAGCGCCAAAAGCCCAACGGGCCGGCCCAGCGCCTCGGCGACGATAAAATGAGGAGATCGTCCAAAGGCCTGCTGAAAGCTGTGCCGGACCTGCCAGCAGTCGAACACATCCTTATCGGGCCAGAGGTCCTTCCAGAGTTGCCTCCCCTCCTCCAAATCCTCACAGACATGCAATTTCATCGGTTATTGCCTCAATGTAAGGTTCAAAACACTGCGCTTGCCGCCGAAGTATTTTTGGGCAAACGCCCTGACCACTTCGGGATCATACGGTTTGCAGCTGAACACGTCGAGGTACATCGCATTGGTCAGGTTGGCG
>JAADIJ010000070.1 GCA_013151335.1 Alphaproteobacteria bacterium
ATCGCCGCCCATGCCGGCCGTGAGGTTCAAAATCACGTCGGTATCGGCGTTACGGATGCGGTCGGTGACCTCGCGATAATAGTCAAGCCGCCGACTGGGAGCGCCAGTTTCAGGGTCGCGCACATGGCAATGCACCACGGCAGCCCCGGCCTTGGCGGCGGCGATTGCGCTGTCGGCGATCTGTTTTGGGCTGCGCGGAACATGGGGGCTGCGATCCTGCGTCGCCCCTGATCCGGTGACAGCGCAGGTGATGAAAACCTCTCGGTTCATTTCTAATGGCATTTGGCCCTCCGAATTTGCTGACGAGTCGCTATTAAGCGCCATCATGCAGAAGTTTTGCCGGTTTGATTTGCGAAATACGAATTTTTCTGGCCGATTAGCGAAAGAAGCGTCGTTTTAGGGGACATTTTGGGCGAGATATTTGGGCCAGCGTCCGTTACCCCGAGAACACCTTGGTAAGAAACTCGACCGCATCCCGACCCGCCTGACGGGCCAGTGGCGTATCAAAATAGTCAAACGCATGGGTGCCGCCGGGGTACCAGATGGTCGTGGCCGCAGCCCCCGCTTGTGCCCAGCGCGCGGCCATAAAAGCGGTGTCGTCCATCAGCGGATCAAACGTGCCGCACTGAAACAAGGCGGGTGGCATGTGGGCGAGAACGCCATAGAGCGGCGAGGCCAAAGGGGTGCACAACTGGTCGGCAGGCACCCCGAGATTTTTGGTAAACCATGCGACTGTCGGGGTTGAGAGCACCAGATTGCGCGCTCCCCAATTGGCGACCGATGGGGTCATCGCCAGATCATACATGCCATAGGTCATCAACGCCCCGTGAAAGCGGTCAATCTTACCCTCTGATTTCATTGACAAAAGCGTGGTTGCGGCCAGATGAGCGCCTGCACTCTCGCCGCCGATCACGATCTTGTCGGTGCCAAACCGCTCGGCAGCCACCTCGATTAACCAGCGAGCCGCCGCCGCGCAATCCTCCACACAAGCGGGCCACGCGTTCTCTGGCCCCAGCCGGTACTGGACGGATACGGTTGCGCATCCGGTCGCTTGCTGCAACGCCCTTAGCCGATGGTCCTGATGCCATGGGCGACCCAAGGTCCAACCACCGCCGTGAATGTGCAAAAATACTCCGGTCGGGGCCTTTTCGGGCATCATGATGCGCACGCGACCCGGCCCTCCCGGTGCTGGCGGAATATCTACGTCGACCGCCTCTGCCAATGGCGGCAGAAACGGAAACGGGCCAAACCCCTCGTCGCGTGCACGACGGGTCAGCTCAATCGGCACTTCATGCGTTGCCGGCAGCTTGGCCAACTGGGCCTCAAGCTTTTTGACGAATGCAAGGGTTTCGGGCGAGATCGCGGCGGGATCAAACGGGGTCATAAATCGCCTCCTTATTGGCTGCCTGATCTTGTCCGGCGTTGAATTAAGGTTCAACAGAAAACTCCGCATTGCTGGCAGAGAATTGTTGTGGTGTTCTGCGGCAAGTTTTAAAAACCTGCCATCAACCTACCTGACCGGTTTTGAAATATGCCCCTGCGCCCCGCGACAAATGCCGATCTTGGCCAAATTATCGACATTTGGAATCCGATCATTCGCGACACCGATGTCACCTTCAACAGCGTCGAGAAAACTCGGCAATCCCTGAAGTCCGAGCTGGACCGAAAGGCGGAACTCGGGCATCCATTCCTTGTGGCAGAGATCAAGGGCGCGGTTGTGGGATTTGCCACCTACGGGCAATTTCGAGCCTCAAACGGCTATGCCCGCTCGATGGAACACACGATCATTTTGGCTGATGAGGCGCGCGGATCAGGTCTTGGTCGCGCATTGATGAGCCAGATCGAGGCGCACGCCCGCGCCCGAAAAATCCATTCGATGTGGGCGGGAGTCAGTCATCGCAACCGCTGCGCCCTCGAATTTCACCGCGCGATCGGCTATGTTCAAATCGCGTGCCTGCCCGAAGTTGGCTGGAAATTTGATCGCTGGTATGATCTCGTCTTGATGCAAAAAATATTGTAAGATTTCGTTAACAACAAAATTCGAGCAAAAAATGTCCCTTTGGTCCCGCATCGCCGACGCTGTTTCTGCCCTCGCACAAGGCGAGAGCCTGTCAAATGTGTTTAAAAAGCTGCGCACACCACCTGAGCGCCGCGTCGCTTTTGCCATCGCCGTTATCGCTTTGGGCGCGAAAATGGCCAAGGCGGACGGGCATGTGACGCGCGACGAGGTGACCGCTTTTCGCGAGGTTTTTTACATTCCCAAAGGCGAAGAGGCGCAGGCCGCGCGCGTTTTCAATCTGGCACGGCAAGACATTACCGGCTTTGAAATTTATGCTGCATCTATCGCGGCCATGTTTCGCGATAACGCGACCGTTCTCGAGGATCTGCTGGAGGGGCTGTTTTTTATCGCCATGGCTGACGGCGAGTATCATCCCAAGGAAGACGATTTCATCCACAAAGTCGCGGATATTTTTGGCGTATCAGAGCGCCGATTTCGCACGCTTCGAACCCGGTTCGCGCCGGACGCCCCACCGGACGCATATGACGTTTTGGGGGTCGATCCGAGCAGCTCGCTTGAAGATATCCGCACGGCTTGGCGGCGGGCCGTGCGTGAAACCCATCCCGACCAGATGATGTCGCGCGGCGTTCCCGAAGAGGCCATTAACCTTGCGACAGCCAAACTGATCGCGGTCAATCGCGCATGGGAAGAAATCTCGGCGGGCTCGGGTTAATGGCGAGCGGGCCTTGAAACTCCCACGAGGCTGCGCTTATGTCTGATCTCTAGCACCCCCGGCCCTGACACCTCCTGCGAAGGCGATCCCATGACATTTAACTTTTCGTTCACTCTCTCCGAAACTCTGCGCGACATGCGCGATAACGCCGGAGGAGACGATCTGGGGGATTTGCCAGAGTGGAACCTCGCCGACCTTTACCCCTCCACCGATGGGCCGGAAATACTGGCTGATCTGGCGTGGCTGAAAGATGAGTGCGCTGCTTTTGCCAAGGATTACGAAGGCAATCTGGCGACGCTTAACGCGACTGAAATGCTGCGCGTTATCACCAGATATGAGCGTATTCAGAACATTTCTGGCCGGATCATGTCGTTTGCCGGTCTCAGCTATTATCAAAATACCACCGACGCGGATCGCGCGAAATTCATGTCCGACATGCAGGGTGCCATTACCGATATGTCAACGCCGCTGGTGTTTTTCTCGTTGGAAATGAACCGCATAGAGGACAGCATGCTTGACGGGCTTTTAGCCGATAACAGCGATTTGGCGCGGTTTAAACCGGTGCTGGATCGCATGCGGGCGATGAAACCGCATCAGTTATCCGACGAGTTGGAGAAATTCCTGCATGATCAATCCGTGGTCGGGGAAACCGCTTGGAATCGCCTGTTTGATGAAACCACGGCCGCGCTTGAGTTCAGTGTTGATGGCGACAAGTTGAACCTTGAAAGCACGCTTAATCTGCTGACCGATCACAACCGCGACAGGCGCGAAAAAGGCGCGCGAGCCGTGGCCGAGGTGTTTGGCAAACGACTGCCGCTTTACGCGCGCATCACCAACACGCTGGCCAAGGAAAAAGAGATCGAGGATCGGTGGCGCAATCTACCGACCCCGCAGGCCAGTCGCCATCTGGCCAACGATGTCGAACCCGAAGTTGTCGAGGCCCTGCGCAACGCGGTGGTTGCGGCCTATCCCAAGCTGTCGCATCGTTATTATAAGCTGAAAGCCAAGTGGTTGGGCCTTGAAAAGCTTGAGATTTGGGACCGAAACGCACCGTTGCCGCAAGAGGAACAAAAGGTGGTGGGCTGGACCCAAGCGCGCAAAACCGTGCTGGAGGCTTATGGCGATTTTTCGCCTGAGATGGCTGAGATTGCAGCGCCGTTTTTTGACAAGGGCTGGATTGATGCGGCGACCAAACCCGGTAAGGCTCCGGGGGCGTTTGCCCATCCGACAGTAACCGACGTCCATCCCTATGTGATGCTGAACTACCTTGGAAAACCCCGCGATGTCATGACGTTAGCCCATGAACTTGGCCACGGCGTCCATCAGGTTCTGGCGGCAGATCAAGGCGAATTGCTGTCTTCAACCCCACTTACTCTGGCGGAAACTGCCAGCGTATTTGGCGAGATGCTGACCTTTCGCAAGCTTCTGTCTGAGGCCCCGGATCAAGCCACGCGCAAGACCCTTTTGGCGGGCAAGGTCGAGGATATGATCAACACAGTCGTGCGCCAGATCGCGTTTTACGACTTTGAATGCAAGCTTCATGCCGCAAGGGCCGAGGGCGAGCTTACGCCCGATCAGATCAACGCGCTCTGGATGTCGGTTCAGGGCGAAAGCCTTGGGCCGGTGTTTGATTTCATGGACGGCTACGAGACGTTCTGGGCCTATATTCCGCATTTCATCCACTCGCCATTTTACGTTTATGCCTACGCGTTTGGCGACGGTTTGGTGAACGCGCTTTATGCGGTTTACGAGGAAGGCGAGCCAGGGTTTCAGGAGAAATACTTTGAGATGTTGAAGGCTGGCGGCTCTAAACATCACAAGGAATTGCTGGCTCCCTTTGGTTTGGATGCCAGCGACCCGAAATTCTGGGACAAGGGATTGAGCATGATTTCCGGCATGATCGACGAGTTGGAGGCGATGGAGGGCTAAGTCGCACCTTCACCGTCGCGTTGCAAAAATAGCCGATCAGCCCATGCTGGGCATCATGCCTTTTTCAATTGCCAGGCTGCGCATTTTCTTTTGCAGTTTTTCAAATGCGCGGACCTCGATCTGGCGTATGCGCTCGCGACTGACGTCATATACGCCGGAAAGTTCCTCCAGCGTCACGGGGCTATCCTCAAGTTTGCGCTTCATCAGGATGTCTTTTTCGCGATCATTCAGATCGGACATAGCCTCGTTGAGCAACTCGCGGCGCGCCTCAAGCTCGTTCTTTTCGGCGTAATCTCCGGCCTGATCTGCATCTTCATCCTCAAGCCAATCCTGCCATTCAGAACTGCCTTCGCCCTCGACCCCGATCTGGGCGTTAAGCGACGCATCACCCCCGGCCATACGGCGGTTCATCGAGGTGACCTCTTTTTCCGTCACGTTTAAATCATTGGCGATGCGGGCCAGATTCTCTGGCCGCAAATCGCCCTCTTCAAGCGCGCCAATGCGGTTTTTGGCCTTGCGCAGGTTGAAAAATAGCTTTTTCTGCGCCGATGTCGTGCCCATTTTAACCAGCGACCAAGAGCGCAGGATATATTCCTGTATCGAGGCCCTGATCCACCACATAGCATAGGTCGACAGCCGGAAACCCTTGTCGGGATCAAACCGTTTCACCGCCTGCATCAGGCCAACATTGGCCTCTGACACCACCTCGGCGGTGGGCAGGCCATAGCCGCGATAGCCCATGGCGATCTTGGCGGCGAGGCGCAAATGCGAGGTCACGAGTTGGTGCGCGGCCCCTGAATCCTCATGGTCAACCCAGCGTTTGGCCAGCATGAATTCCTGACCCGGTTCCAGCATTGGAAACTTGCGGATTTCCTGCATATAGCGGTTCAAACCCTGTTCCGGCGATGGGGCCGGGAGGTTGGCGTAGCTCATGGAGTGTCCTCACCTGATGTTAACGTGCGTTACATATGTGAAATAAGTGACCAAACGGTTAATTTCAAGTCACACCTTCGCGAAGAATTTCGACCAAGCCCCGCATATCGACCGGCATTTCGGCCTCAAAACGCAGAATTTCGCTGCTGGTTGGGTGAACAAACCCCAGCACGGCGGCGTGGAGCGCCTGACGGGGGAAGTCCTTGATCCGATCACGCGCAACCTCTGACAACGACTTGGCCGCAATCGCCCGCTTGCCACCGTAAGTTTGATCGCCGATCAGGCTGTGGCCCATATGGGTCAGATGCACGCGAATTTGGTGGGTGCGCCCGGTTTCAAGCCAGCAATCGACCAGCGAGGCGACCTCGCCGAACTGCTCCAGCACCCGCGCGCGGGTTATGGCGTGCCTGCCGGTGTTGATCACCACCGCCATGCGCTTTCTATCGGTTTTATGGCGGGCGATATTGCCGGAAACCCGAATGATATTGCCGGTCTCAAACGCGATCCCTTTGACACCGGCCAGACGGGGATCTCCGCGTGAGGGCACGCCGTAAACTACGGCCCGATAATGCCGCTCCAGCGTGTGATCGGCGAATTGCTGCGCCAGCCCCTGATGCGCCTTATCGGTCTTGGCCACGACGATCAGGCCGGAGGTGTCCTTGTCGATCCGGTGCACAATTCCGGGCCGTTTCTCGCCGTTGATCCCCGAGAGACTGTCGCCGCAATGGTGCAGCAGCGCGTTAACCAGCGTTCCAGAGGGCGAGCCGGGCGCCGGGTGGACCACCATGCCGACAGGTTTGTTAACCACGATCAAATCGCTATCCTCGAACACCACGTCAAGCGGGATATCCTCGGGCTGCGCAACGATTTCGCCAACCGGCGGGCGCTTGACGCACCAGACCTCGCCCTCGCGGGTTTTGGTCTTTAGATTGGTCACAACCTCGCCGTTCTCGCGCGAAACCGCCCCCTCGCCGATTAGCCGCACCAAATGAGAGCGGCTGATCGAGGCCGCCTCTGGCACAATCGCCGCCAAGGCTTTATCAAGCCGGGGAGCCGGGTTTTCCCCGATCACAAGACGCAGCACAGGATCAGACATGAATGATATTCCCGATAATTCCGGCGAACCCGGTTTCTCAGGATTTTGGTAACGGTCCTGACCGCCTCAATGATATTAGGGCTTTTAACCATCGTTGTGCTGATTGTCATCCGGGTGCCGAATGTTATTTCCACCAGCGTTGATCCAGTGCCGCTGCCTGCCAGCATCACCTTGCCCGACGGCAGCGAGGCCGACAGCTTTACCCAAGGGTCTGACTGGTACGCGGTCGTGACCAAAGAGGGTGTCATCTTGATTTTCAACCGCGACGACGGCAGCCTGCGCCAGTCAATCAAGATCAAATCGCGCTGAGATTTCGTTTGCGACATTGCGCACGAATCCTTGCAACCGACCGCCGCGCGACCGATATTGCCCCATCATGAGCCTACCCCCCGGATTCCTTGACGAGCTTCGCACGCGGTCGTCCCTAGCTCAGGTTGTTGGGCGAAAACTGACGTGGGACGCCAAAAAATCCAACCCCGGCAAGGGCGATTATTGGGCTCCCTGCCCGTTCCATCAGGAGAAAACCGCGTCGTTTCATCTGGATGACCGCAAGGGGTTTTACTATTGTTTTGGCTGCCACGCCAAGGGAGACGCGCTTAGTTTTATCCGCGAGACCGAAAATGTCGGCTTCATGGAAGCGGTCGAGATTTTGGCGCGCGAGGCGGGAATGACCATGCCCGCACGCGACCCCCAAGCCCAACAAAAATCCGACGAGCGCGCGCTGCTTATTGACGTGATGGAGCAAGCCGCGCAGTTTTTTGCCCTGCAGTTGAAAACCACCACCGCCAGCAAGGCGCGCGATTATTTGGCGGCGCGCGGCCTTAGCGAGGCGATGATAGCACAGTTTGGCATTGGGTTTGCGCCCGACAGTCGAACCTCGCTGTTTCAGCATTTATCCGGCAAAAGTGTGCCGGTTGAGCTGATTGTAAAGGCCGGATTGGCGATCAAGCCCGATGATGGCGGCGCGCCGTTTGATCGGTTTAGGGGCCGGATTATCTTTCCCATTCGCGATCTGCGCGGACGCTGTATCGCCTTTGGGGGCCGCTCGATGGACCCGAATGCGCGCGCCAAGTATCTGAATTCGCCGGAAACTCCGCTGTTTGATAAGGGGCGAAGCCTTTATAATCATGCGCCCGCGCGCGAGGCTGCGGGCAAGGCAAACAGCCTGATCGTGGCCGAAGGTTACATGGATGTGATCGCGCTGGCGCAGGCCGGTTTTGCCCACGCGGTTGCCCCGCTTGGCACCGCGATCACCGAGGATCAGTTGCAGATGCTGTGGCGTTTGTCGCCTGAGCCGGTGATCTCGCTAGACGGGGACACCGCCGGTTTGCGCGCGGCCATGCAGCTGATCGATCTGGCTTTGCCGTTGCTTCAGCCGGGCCGGAGCTTGCGGTTTTGCCTGCTGCCACAAGGGCTTGACCCCGATGATTTGATAAAATCCCAAGGCGCCGGGGCCATGCGCAAACTGCTGGAGGGTGCGCGCCCGATGGTTGATCTTTTGTGGCAGCGCGAGATCGAGGATAAGGTTTTTGACAGCCCCGAGCGACGCGCGGCCCTTGACGCCAGCCTCAAGGCAGCACTTGGCAAGATAAATGACAGCTCGATCCGCAACCATTACGCGGCGGCTCTGCGCGAGCTTCGGGCGGAATTATTTAAGCCGAAAAACGCGCGAAAATCAGGTTTTACGCCTTGGAAGAAAAACGCACCCGAACTGGCGACAGCCGGAGCCAAAGCCTCGCTGTTGGCCCAATCCGCAACTCCTGATCCAGAGGAGCGCATGCGCGAGGCGGTTATTCTGGCCATTTGCCTGCGCCATCCTGAAATTATTGCCGAATTTGAAACTGCGCTGGAAAAGCTGACCTTCCGAACGCCGGGATATGATAAATTACGCGATGCCGCCCTCAACGCCGCCGCGCAACAGGCGAGCGACACCCAAGCTGTTGCGAAAACACCGGAAATACCGCGCGATACGGTTGAAAAGCTGATGGCCCTTCGCCATGTGAAAATTGCGCCTGCATTACAGGCGGGAGCAGAGCGCGAAACCGTCGAGATGGCCTTGGCCGAGGAATTGGCCAAGCTGACGGCAAATCGGGGCGCGCGGGCAGAAATTGACGAAGCCATGCAGGATATGGCGGGTCTGGTGGACGAAGGGTTAACCTGGCGCTTGTCGCAAGCCGCCCAAGCGCGCCGAAAAGCCGCCCGCTCCAGCTTACCGGAGGACGGAAAAGACGGTGACGAGGGTGAAAACTTGTCAAAACACCTGCAAAACCTGATCGATGATCAGATTTGGGTAAAGAAAAAGCGATAATGAGCATTGCGAATCAGTGATTCGCCGTGTTGATTCGCGCTAGTGATTCGCGAGCTGTGTGAAAACGCAGTTGTTCGCCTGTTTTGATATGGAGTGACCAATGGCCGCCAAAGATACCGAAGCGACAAAGAACGATGACCAACCGAATTCGGCCGCTCTTGGCGACATGAGTCAGGCTGCGATCAAAAAGATGATCGCAGAGGCCCGCCAGCGGGGCTACATCACTTACGGCGAGCTTAACAAAGTATTGCCGCCCGATCATGTCTCGTCCGAGCAAATCGAAGACGTGATGTCGATGCTCAGCGAAATGGGCATCAATATTATCGAGGACGAAGAGGCCGAGGAAGAAGAGGCAAAATCAACCGACCTGGTCCAAACCTCGTCATCAAAAGACGTCACGATCTCCACCGCGACCACCGAAGTTCTGGATCGCACCGACGACCCTGTGCGCATGTATCTGCGCGAAATGGGCTCGGTCGAGCTGTTGTCACGCGAAGGCGAAATCGCGATCGCCAAACGTATTGAGGCCGGTCGCAAAACCATGATCGCCGGGCTGTGCGAAAGCCCGCTGACCTTTCAGGCGATCACCATCTGGCGCGACGAATTGCTGGAAGAGGAAATCCTTCTGCGTGATGTGATCGATCTGGAGACCACTTTTTCCGGCACACTTGAAACCGATGATGACGAGGAAGTGGGCGCGACCGCTGGCGTGACCCCGGTTGCCACCACGACCACGACCACGACTACAGATGCCTCTAAAACCGAGACCCCGCCCGAGACCGATGCCGATGGCAACCAGATCACCCGCGATGACGACGACGATGATGATGAGGATGATCAGGCCAATTTGTCGCTTGCGGCGATGGAGGCGGCGCTGAAGCCTCAGGTTCTGGAAACCCTTGATCAGATCGCCTCGGATTTCGAAAAGCTTGCCGAAATGCAGGATAGCCGGATTTCGGCGACCTTGAACGAGGACAGCTCTTTTTCGGCCAAGCAGGAAAAGAAATATCAGGCTCTGCGCTCGGAGATCGTCGAGCTGGTGAACTCGCTGCATCTTCATAACAACCGCATCGACGCCCTGATTGACCAGCTTTACGGCATCAATCGCAAGATCATGTCGATTGACGGCGCGATGGTCAAACTCGCCGACCAATCGCGCATCAATCGCCGGGATTTTGTCGAGGCCTATCGCGGCTACGAGCTCGACCCCACATGGATCGACCGCATCGCCGAAAAACCCGGTCGCGGCTGGACCACTTTTCTAGAGCGTTTCCGTGCGAAAATCGATGATCTGCGCGGCGAGATGGCTGAAGTCGGTCAATATGTCGGCGTTGATATCTCGGAATATCGCCGCATCGTTAATCAGGTGCAAAAGGGCGAAAAAGAGGCACGGCTGGCCAAGAAAGAGATGGTCGAGGCCAATCTGCGGCTGGTGATCTCCATTGCCAAAAAATACACCAATCGCGGCCTGCAATTCCTCGATCTCATTCAGGAAGGCAATATTGGCCTGATGAAAGCGGTCGATAAGTTCGAATATCGCCGTGGCTATAAATTCTCGACCTATGCCACTTGGTGGATCAGACAGGCCATCACCCGCTCGATCGCCGATCAGGCGCGCACCATCCGTATACCGGTGCATATGATTGAAACCATTAACAAATTGGTGCGCACTGGGCGCCAGATGCTGCACGAAATCGGCCGCGAACCCACACCAGAGGAGCTGGCAGCCAAGCTGCAAATGCCGCTGGAAAAGGTCCGCAAGGTGATGAAAATCGCCAAAGAGCCGATCAGTCTGGAAACGCCGATTGGCGACGAGGAAGACAGCCAGCTTGGCGATTTCATCGAGGATAAAAACGCGGTTCTGCCGCTTGATAGCGCCATTCAGGGCAATCTCAAGGACACGACAACACGCGTTCTGGCCAGTCTAACGCCGCGCGAGGAACGAGTTTTACGCATGCGTTTTGGCATCGGCATGAACACCGATCATACGCTGGAAGAGGTGGGCCAACAGTTCAGCGTGACCCGCGAGCGCATCCGGCAAATCGAGGCCAAAGCGCTGCGAAAACTGAAACATCCCAGCCGCAGCCGCAAATTACGCTCGTTTTTAGATCAATAGATCGCCTGCAAATCTACAAGCCTGCGCGCGGCCTGAACCGCCGCCGCAGGCGATTTAGATACGCCGTGGCTCACCACATTTTCAGCCGCGCCCGAATAATTCTCGACGCGGAATCGCACCGTTTCAGCGTATAATAAGGCACGAACTTGCGCACAATTGCCTTTTGCCCCGAGGTCAGATCGGACTCAGCTATCAGGTCGTAACATACTGCGGAAAAACGAGAATTCCGCGCGGTCATCTCTTCATAAGTCGGCCTTATACGCGGAATATAGTCACGAGTTTCGATTATTTTTCGCTGCCTGAACGAGGTCTCTTTGGTGCCTCTGATGCCGTCCCGCAATGCGCAGCCAAACAGGGTAAGCTGATCAAAGGCCCATTCATCGGGAAACCCCTGCCGCACCCTGTCGGTGATCTCAACCAGCGCATCATAGCGCCACAATCCATAATACCAACTCGCGGAATTGCGTAAAACTTGACGATAGAATCGCGGCAATCTCGGACCAGTCGTTTTTTCGGTATAGGGGTAGAAACGGGATTTTGTACCGGGAGAGGCCTCGCGCAGGATATCACAGGTCGCAAGCAAAGTTGTTCGGTCCCGCTCATGAACATCCACCAGTTTTTCGATGTAATTGTCGGCGGATAAATCATCAAACGCTCGCCACATGAACAGCGGCGAGCGGGCTAAATTTCTGGCGGCGAGGAAATTCGGGAGCGCGCCGATATTTTCGCTCTGACGAATATGATGAAACCGGGTGTCGCGCTTGACGAATTTCTGGCAAATATCAGGCGTCGCGTCAGTCGAACAATTATCGGAGATGTAAACGTTGAAATCTCGGAACGACTGTTGCTCCAGATTTTCCAGCGTCTCTTCCAACAGCTTGGCGCCGTTGAAAACAGGGATACCAATTGATACGCGTGACAACTTGCTCGCTCCGTTTTTGCCATGTGGCTGCAATCGCCATGAGAATACTTTGAAATCTCGCTTTTTCAGTCGGCACCTAACACGGGCGACGGAGATATTCAATTTTGTCAGGCTGAATTTGCGGGTTTTTTTGATTTGGCTTTCTTCAATAATCTTGCCAGAAATTTGAATCGGAACCCGGAATAAAGATGTTTGTACCAAATCCTGAACGGGATCCAAGAGAGGAAAAATCCACCAGTCGCGCTCTTCTCCTCGCCCCAGCACCTTCCCGATATATCTAGCCGACGCCGCCTTGTTAGATAGTGGAACCGAAAGGTTTTCAGATCACCTACCAGCAGGTTTTCCTGATTTGCCGACCTGTAGGTTTTTGATGTCGCCCAATCTTTAGGTTCGAACAGCTGCCCTTTATTGTCCAACACCAACACGGGGTCTCCACTGGCAAGATACATATTCGTCAGGCTGTCAGGCCCGGACTCCATCAAATAGCTGTCTCTCTTGGTGAAACGCTCGTCGCCATAGGCTTCAAGAAATCTCATGCGATCTACCAGAAATGCCGTGGTGCGAATATGAGGATTGGGAAATGTGACGCCGATTGAGGTCATGGCCTCCCAACTTCCGGTGGCTCCGATCAGCGCGCGCCCCTGTGTCTCTAACAGCGCCCGCTGATATAGCTCGGCCCAGTTTTTGGAATGAATAATCGCGTTTGAGTTCATAATTAGCAGATGACTGAACCCGGTTATCTGACGGCAGGCTTTTGCGTAGGCCCGTTTGTCCATGCCAGTGTCATCTATCCACAAGTACCTGATCCGAGCGCGCTGATCCGGCGTGAGTTCATCCAGTGCGGCGTCATATTCTCCTTCATCATACCCCTTATGAAGAAAATATAGCGGATAGGAATCCCCCGGGTCGTTCCCGAAAAAAGAGTGCAGAAACCCACGCGATTTCCAAATCGGGTTGGCCTTCCGACACAGGTATAACACGGCAAAACTTAGTTTATCTGTGTTCATTTAACACACAATCCTGTCGAACATTAAGCCGAGGACATTCATTTCACGCCAACAATTCGCGGAGGATCAATCGGATTGGGCGCGCGACCGCCAAAGTTCAACAAGTCTCGGCGGCCATATTCATCTGCCAGTTTTTCTGCAAGCTGACGCACGGTCGGGGCGACACCGGAGCAAATATTTACCGGACCTTGCGTATCACCATCGGCAGTTAATACGATCATTCGCGCAGCCTCGACAACATCAAGATAGTCGCGCTGTTGCTCGCCACTGGTCAGATTTGCAACCTCTCCCTTGGAAAGCATGTCTCGGATATAAGACACCAACCGACGTGGATCCTCGTCCTGACCAAAAAGGAAAAATAAGCGGCACCAGGCGAGTTCGACGCCTAGACCGGGAAGGCTTGCATTCAAAGCAATAAATGCGGCCGCTTTGCTGGCGCCGTATGGCGAACCGGGCTTCAATTTTGTCTCGGTGGACAGCACACCACCTTTCAGATCATATTCAAAACACGTCCCAATACCAACGAAACGTCGCACACCCATCGCGGCAGCGGCTTTGGCGAAATTGATGGTTCCGATTAGGCAGTCCAGATTTTCAGGCGCGGTCAGGTATTTTTCGGGCTCCACATACCAAGCCACATGGATAATTGTATCAATGCCATCGCAGACGCTGTTCCAAAACGACGGCGGCTCCGCGAACAGATCATCGGTACTGACCACGCTTTCAATGTTCTTTTGACCCTCAAACATATGCTCTTTACCGCGGCGCACAATAACGCGAACCGATGCACCTTGGTCGAGCAATTGTTGCAAGACCTGACGGCCAACAAATCCGGTGGCCCCCGTCAGTAAATAGAGCTTGCTCATCTGATCGTCAGCTCTGGTACGGCGGTCACGAACCGGGTGCCAAGCGCGTGCAGCGGGGCGAGTTGCTGCTCGACTTCGGCGAAAATGTTCCACGGCAGCACGACGATATAGTCGGGCCGACTCGCAGGCAGTTCGCTTGGCGGGCGAATGGGGATATGGCTGGCGGGCATGAATTTATGCTGTTTGGCCTTCGCAGCATCATAAACCACCCCCAAGAGGTCAGGCTTGACCCCGGCATAGTTCAAAAGCGTGTTGCCCTTGGCCGCTGCGCCATAAGCGGAAACGGTCTTGCCCAGCTTCTTTTGCTCAAGCAGAAAGCCCAGCAAATCGTTTTTCACCCGATCAGCACTTTGCTGAAAAGAGCGATAGAACTCGTCGGTCTCCATCCCTCGTTCACACTCGGCAGACATCACGCGCGCGACATTCGGCAGCGTCGCAATCGTGGCACCCTCACGACAGCCATAGACCCGGAGGCTGCCTCCATGGGTCGAGATTTCCTCCACATCAAACACGCGCAATCCCGCCGCTGTGAAAATTTTACTGACGGCGATTAGCGAGAGATAGGAATAATGCTCGTGATAAACCGTATCAAACTGGCTGAATTCAACCAGCCGCATCAGATGGGGAAACTCCAGCGTGCAGATGCCTTCCGGTTTCAAAACCGCCGTGATCCCTTTGGTAAAGTCATTGATATCAGGGACATGGGCGTAAACATTATTGCCAATGACCAGATCGGCCTGCTGCCCCTCGTCGGCCAGCTTGCGGCCAAGCGCCTCGCCGAAAAATTCGCGGATCACCGGAACGCCGAGGCTTTCAGCAAATGTCGCAGTGTCACCCGTAGGCTCGATCCCGACACAGGGGGTGCCGTCGGTCACAAAGTTTTTCAACAAATAGCCGTCATTAGAGGCGATCTCGATGACAAAACTGTCCTTGCTCAGACCAAGCCGCTGCGAGATCATCGTGCAATACTCCGCCGCGTGCGAGAGCCAGCTTTTCGAGGTTGACGAAAAATAGGCATAATCGCTTTGAAACAGCATATCCGCGTCGGCATAATCCTCGGTCTGCACCAAACGGCATTGAGAACACACAAACAGTTTCAGCGGAAAGGTCATTTCCGGCATGCGCAGGGTCTCTGCGGTCAGGTAAGCGTTTGACGGGGGCGCGTTGCCAAGGTCAAGAAAAACATCGCTCAGCGGGGCGCAGCAGTGGCGGCAATTCATGAAGGCTTCTTTTCGTTTACGGATGATCCTGAGTGCAATCTACAATATCCCAGCGCGCGACATCAAGGCGGACATGATATCGCCCCAAATATTCATGGCTGCGCGCTTGTCGCAGAGCATCGGTCTATGCAAGGGTGATGATTACCCACGGCAAGCTACGTGATGAATGCCTGAACAAAACCCTATCTGACTCGCGGGCAGATGCTCGGGAGGCGTTGGAAAACTGGCTGCATGATTGCAACCACCAGCGCCCGCATTCAGCGCTGGGAAATCTGACATCTCGGGAATTCGTCGCGAAAATAGACATGGACAAACTGGCAGCATGGCACCATCAACTTAACTCCATGGACTCTCTATAAACTGAAGGATATTTGGGGCGCAGGTCAGGACCTCACTGATCCCAATTTTAACCAGCGGAGTAACCGTTCTAATAATGTCGCTCATTGAAAAACTCAGCCAGCCCGTGTTCATAGATGGAGCGTGGATACGTCCCCTTATCCAGGGGGGTAAGGGGGTTGGCGCCACAAATGGTGTAAGCGCCGGGGCCTGGGCGGCAGAGAATGCAGCGGGGACCATAGCGGCCATTGGTGCAGCCATCGGCTATGACAAAAATGGTCGCGAGGTGCCTTATTCTTACGAGGCAAAGACGCGTCATGGGCGCTTTGAAGAAATGCTGTCAATGTCGGTAAAAGGCTGCCGATTACAGGTCGACATCGCCTATAGTGCCAGCAACGGTAAAGGGCGTATCCGAATAAACTTTCTCAAAATGGCCGGCGGCTCCATGCGTGTTATGCGCGAGGTTCTAGCGGCAACCCGTCTGGCCGGTGGCGGCAATAAAATTCACGCCGTAACTATGGGCGCGGGCCTGGCCTCTGAACAAGACGCCCGGATTTGCGCCAATGAAGGTATTTATCTGGATCCGATCATTTCCAGCGTTACCGCATTAAAGGTTTTGTTAAGCCGTACTTATAGAAACTGGGCAGGCCGACACAAGGACGTCATCGGGGCCGTGGTCTATGAAGACCCTTGGCTGGCCGGTGGACATAATGGCATCACCAGCCGGGAAAATCCTGACAAACCACAAGCGCCTTATGAACGCGTCAAGGCTTTGCGCAAAGTCATGAATGATAATGGCATGCAGGATATTGCCATCATCATGGCCGGAGGAGTTTGGTATTTACGCGATTGGCAAAACTGGCTGGATAATCCGGAAATTGGCCCGATAGCCTTCCAGATCGGTACGAGGGATCTGTTGACCAAAGAATGCCCCATAGGCAAAGAGTGGAAAGATCTTTTATTCGGTATGAAAGAAGAGGATGTAGTTCTCAACAAGTTCAGCCCCACCGGGTTTTATTCATCGGCATACCGGAATGGGATGATGCGCGAACTATATGAACGCTCCGATCGACAGGTACCTTTTGCGCAAAAAATTTCCAATAGCATGAACAAGCCCGTCGAGGGGCCCGGCGTGCCCTTCAACACTTATGGTGTTTCGCCAGAAGACAAAGGAAAGGTCGATTCCTGGATTGCGAATGGGTTTACAATCCCCTTGCGTACACCTGATGACACACTGATTTTTGTAACCAAGGAAACGGCACTGGAGATCAAGTCTCACAGGGCCGAGTGTGTGGGTTGTATTTCCACTTGCAAACTTAGTACGTGGTGTGAGGATGCCGATAAGAAATATTCAACGGGCAATCTCCCCGATCCGCGTGTTCATTGTATTCGCAAAGGGCTGCAAGAGGCTATTGCAGGAAAAGATCTGGATAAATCCCTCATATTTTCTGGCCACAATGCATATAAAGCGGGTAATGATCCGTTCTATCGCGGTGAAAACGGCTGTGTTTTCATTCCCACGACAAAGCAACTTATCGAACGCCTGACAACAGGCGATTAAGAGCCGCCCCTATCGGTGTTGAGGTGATAGGGGAACCTACCTAAAGTATATTGCATTCAAACAGAAAACTTGTTTGAAGACGACCAGTCACGTCCAAGGCTGCATAGTTGTGTAATTAACTGATATTAATGTATATTTTGGTGCGGGCGGCGGGACTCGAACCCGCACGGCACAAAGGCCCAGAGATTTTAAGTCTCTTATGTCTACCATTCCATCACGCCCGCATCCTGCGCATATCACCCAGATCGGGATGATCATGGTCGCAAAAATCTTGTCATTGCCACCGCTTGCACTGAGGATTTAGGAAAATATCCGGGGGGTGTCCATCAAATTCAACTGATTGGCAAAATTCAGCGCCCCGCACCATTAAAACCAAAGCGCCACCCGAAACGCTCCGGGAGGCGCTCTGAATATTCGTGCTGCAAAAGCACTATTTCAGCGCGTTCGATCCAAAAATGAAATCCTCGCCATCGGCACCAGAATGGCAGGCGATGCACCCGACATCCATCCCCTTTGCGATCTGCCCCGCCAAGCGCATTCCCTTTGGGTTCTTGTCAACCGTACCGTCTGGCAGAAACTTCACCCAGAACCAGTTTTTCGTCTCCGGATCAAAGCCCTTGTCGCGCCGATACATGACCGTAATCGCGCCGAGATGCTTAGCCGGAGCCGCCAAGACCTGCTCGGCGCTAACCCCCACCGGGCCGTAATTTCGCTTGACCACGAGATCCCCAGTGCTGCCATTGATGGTGGCTTTTGAATAGTATGTTTCCAACATCATCCCATGCGGATCCGTGCCCTCATACGGCATCGAGTAGAGCGCGTCTGCACCCGCTAGTCGCTGCTCAGTCATTGCGCTCCAAATCTGGGCGGCAAAGCCCACATCTGTGTCCGAGCCAAATGGCGGCATTCCCTGCGCCTGCGCCGAAATCCCGTAGCCTGACGTCACGGCCATCGCCAGCGCCACAATTTTAAAGTTCAAAGTCGCCATAGTCTATCTTCCCAATATTTTTTTCATTTAATATATTTGCCCAAATCAGCGATCACAGTCGTTAAACATAAACTCACATTGACGTCATAAAGTGTCGCAGGATGTATTTGCACTGGTGCGTAAATTCAGATTTCCTGCTATGCGTGTCGAGTGTAGCCATTCGTTGTCGCGAATATGGGTCCGCCGGATACACTGTTATCCACGGGGCACAAGATGACTCGTCCTGTGGTCGACTGACCTTGTCATCGCACAAATCCGCCGCGATCCAATCCGGCAAATATCAGAGTGAAAGGAAATGTCAGAGTGAAAGGAAATATTTTGCAGATTAGTTTGAAATCAGGGGTGTTGGCCGTCGCGATGCTCGGCTTGGCATCGGTTGCCATGGCCCAGGAAACATCGCTCGGCAATCCCGCGATCGGCTCAAAGGTGTTCAAGAAATGCAAGGCTTGCCATAAAATTGGTAACGGCGCGAAAAATGGTGTTGGGCCAGCACTTACCGGGGTTATCGGGCGCTTGGCTGGTAGCGCTCCCGGGTATAAATATGGCGCATCCATGAAGGCCGCAGGCGCGGACGGGATGGTCTGGACGCAAGAATTAGTCTCGCAATACCTTGAAAATCCTACTAATTATTTGCGTGATTATCTCGGAGACCCCAAGGCGAAAGCCAAGATGAAGGTCAAGGTCAAGAAGGAATTCGATCGCGCAAACGTCGCCGCGTATCTGGCGACCTTCTCGACCAACTAGCCCCCATTTGAAACTTGTGACGCGGGTTTGCTGAACACCCGCGCGCAAGCCAAACAATTAACGGTGGCCCTGACGTAAGCCCGGGCTGCCGCCTTCACGCAACACCTAATTAGAGGTGCTGGTTTGAACCGCTTAACCGCAATTCTCGTCATTATGCTGTTTGCAGCAAGCGGGCCTTTGTTTGCGGCACCTGTTTGCGTTCTCAACCAGTCCGGGCAGACATTGTTGCTGGTTGTTGACGATTTAGGACAAAACCGCGTCGCTCGGAGCACCCCTAGCGGAGACAAACTCTGTCTAGACGTGGCTCAATCGATTAGCAAAGCCATGGTCGGGGTGTATGCAGATTCAGACGCGCAAGAAGGCTGCTCACGCCTCGCCAAACCCTCGCAAACGGAAACGCTGACTGATTTTGTAGAGTTTGATCGCTGCACATGGCTGGACACGTCGCGCATATTTCCGCAAGCCGGATCGGATTGAACCGGCCCTATGCTCCGGCGAAGCGCGCCTCCATTTGCGCGCGAGCGTCGTCGGTGATTTTAGCAAACAGAACCTCGGGGACGCTAAACCCGTGACCGGGCGCAAGGGCTGACAGCGCTGCGTCAAGATCGTTTGGCCAAGCGGCACCCTCATCGCCCATTGCCGACAGAATCGTCGCGGTCGCATCGGGGATGAACGGCCCTGACAGAACCGCGTAAAGACGGATCAGATTAAGGGCAAATCTGATGGTTGCCGCCGCCTGCTCCGGGTCGGTTTTGAATTTGGCCCAAGGCTCTGCCGATTGCAGATATTCGTTGCCCGCAACCCAGATCGCACGCAGCTCTGACGTGGCTTTTCGCAGCTCAATCGCCTCCATTTGGCCCTCAAACGCCTTGAGACGCGTGGCGATTTCGTCGGTCACCGCCGCCTCGGCATCGCCATATGCCCCGCCATCGGGAACTTGCTCGCCAAATTTTGCACGGCAAAACTTGGTCACGCGCGAGACGAAATTGCCCAGCACATCGGCCAAATCCTTGTTGATGCTGGCCTGAAAGTTCTCCCACGTAAACTCGCTGTCAGAGTTTTCGGGAACATGGCTCAGCAGCCACCAGCGCCAATAATCGCTGGGCAGAATTTCCAGCGCCTGATCCATAAACACGCCGCGCCCTTGCGAGGTGGAAAACTGCCCGCCATCATAGTTCAGATAGTTAAAGCTTTTGATGTAATCGACCAGCTTCCACGGCTCGTTTGAACCCATGATCGTGGCCGGAAAACTGAGGGTGTGAAACGGCACATTGTCCTTGCCCATGAACTGAACATAGCGCACATCATCAGCACCTTTATCGGTGCGCCACCAACGCTGCCACGCGCTATCGTCCAGCCCCTGCGCGTCGGCCCACTCGGCGGTCGCCGCGATATATTCAATCGGCGCGTCAAACCAGACATAGAAAACCTTGCCCTCCATGCCGGGCCAATCCTCATCGCCACGCTTGACCGGAACGCCCCAGTCAAGATCGCGCGTGATGCCCCGGTCGCGCAGTCCGTCGCCATCATTGAGCCATTTCTTGGCAATCGAGGTGGTCAAAATCGGCCAGTCTTTCTTGCTGTCGATCCAGTCATTAAGCTTGGCGCGCATTTTTGACTGGCGCAAATAAAGATGCCGTGTTTCGCGAACCTCAAGGTCGGTCGAGCCTGAAACAGCCGAGCGCGGATTGATCAGATCGGTCGGGTCAAGCTGCTTGGTGCAGTTTTCGCACTGATCGCCGCGCGCCGCCTCATAGCCGCAATTCGGGCAAGTCCCCTCGATATAGCGATCCGGCAAAAACCGCCCGTCGGCCTTGGAGTAGATCTGTTTTTCGTCAACTTCCGCGATCAGATCATTATCCGCCAACTGCCCGGCAAAATGCTGGGTCAGCGCCCGATTTCGCTCTGATGACGAGCGCCCAAAATGGTCAAATGACAGGCGAAAACCGTCACTTAGACGCTTTTGTACCTCCCACATCTCGGCGCAAAACTCGGCCACGGGCTTGCCCGCCTTGGCCGCTGCCAACTCGGCGGGGGTGCCATGCTCGTCGGTGGCGCAGATGAACATCACCTCACCGCCGCGCGCCCGTTTGTAGCGCGCAAAAGCGTCTGCGGGCAGTTGACTGCCGATCAGGTTTCCCAGATGCTTGATGCCGTTAATATAGGGGATTGCCGAGGTGATGAGTGTGCGTGTCATCTGTGGTCGTATCCATCCGATTGGGGAGCGTTTCAGGCGGTTCGTTTAACAAAGCTCGGGCCAAAGGGCCAGCGCGCTTAGGAAAATGCCTCGGGCCGGGCCTCGCGCGCCAGATGATCCAACACGGCGTTAACAAAACTCGCCTCTTTGCCGTCGGGGAAAAATGCTTTGGCCACGTCGACGAATTCGTTAATCACCACTTTTGGCGGGGTGGATTTGGCCAGAAACTCGGCTCCTGCAGCACGAAACAGCGCGCGCAGCGTCGGGTCAATCCGGTCAATCGGCCATTTTGCGACCAGCGCGCGGTCGGTCATCTGGTCGATTTGCGACTGGTTTTCCAAGGCGCCGTTGAGCAAGCTCCTAAACACCGTGATATTGCCCTCGGCATAAGTGTCGCCATCCAGCGTCGCGCCGAAACGGTGGCTCTCGAACTGTTCGCGCACCTCGTCAATCGAGGCGTCCGAGGCCTCCATCTGGAACAACGCCTGCACCGCATAAAGCCGCGCGGCCGATTTCATCTGGCGCTTTTGATCTGGGGTTGGTTTTGACATCTAAGGCTAGTCTTTCGCAGCAATTTGGATGAATTCAGAGGACGGCTTAAAACCGATCCCGCTGGTTTGGCGGCTGAATTTTCGCGCCAGCAAAATCAGGTGCATCGCGGCATCCGCAGCCCCCCCGCCCTTGTTTTGCCCTTCGGCCTCGGCCCGCGCCACGGCCTGATCGCGGGTTTCGACGGTCAAAATTCCGTTGCCAATGCAAATCCCCGAAAGCCCCATCATTTGCAGCGCGCGCGAGCTGTCATTGCACACCGTATCATAGTGGGTGGTCTCGCCGCGAATGACGCATCCCAGCGCCACGAAGCCGTCGTATTTGTCGCTGTTAACGGCCAGCCGAATGCCAGTTGGCACCTCCAAAGCGCCGGGAACCTCGATCAAATCGAACGAGGCACCGGCAGCGATGATCGCGGATTTTGCACCCGCAACCAATTGATCTGCAATGTCTTTATAATATGGGGCGACCATAATCAACAGCTTGGTCGGCTTGTCAAACTGTGGCGAAGGCAACGTGTAATGGGTTTCTGCTTGTGCCATAATCCTAGCCTTTTGTAATCGCATGAGTGCCGGTAATTTTCAGATCATACGCGTCCAGCCCGATCACCTTGGGCATGGGATTGTCGGTCAAAAGGACCAACTCGTTGATCCCCAGCGCCGAGAGAATTTGCGCGCCAATCCCGGTTTGGCGCAGAGTTTGCGGCGAGACCTCATCCAAGAGCGCCAGTTTCTTATCCGGTTCGCGAAACAAAATGACAGCACCGCGCCCCGCTTCGGCGATAATCTCCATCGCGCGGGGCAGAATATCCGTCCCCTTGGCGCCAATGCCAAGCACATCGTCAAGCACGTTAAGCGCGTGGGTGCGCACCAGCACCGGCTCAGGCGTGGTGATGTCGCCCTTGGTCAGCACCACATGCTCGCCGCCATCGGTCTGATCGGTGAATATCCGCAAGCACCAAGTGCCGCCATGGGTCGACGTGACCTGCCGCGTTTCGGTCTCATGCACCAGATTGTCGTGGCGGTGACGATAGGCGATGAGATCGCTGATTGTGCCGATCTTCAGGCCGTGACGCTGGGCAAACTCGATCAGATCAGGCAGGCGCGCCATGGTGCCGTCGTCCTTCATGATCTCGCAAATCACCCCGGCAGGGTTCAGCCCCGCCAGCCGCGCAATATCGGTCGCCGCCTCGGTATGGCCGGCGCGCACCAGCACACCACCCTCGCGCGCGCGCAATGGAAACACATGGCCCGGCGTGGCGATTTCGCTGGGCCGCACCTGCGGGTTAATCGCAACCGAGACCGTGTGCGCGCGATCATGCGCCGAAATCCCAGTGGTCACCCCCTCGCGCGCCTCAATCGAGACAGTAAACGGGGTCTCGTGGCGCGAAGTATTGGAGCTGGCCATCATGGGAACGCCCAACCGCTCCACCTGTTCGCCGCTCAACGTCAGGCAGATCAGCCCGCGCCCGTGGGTCGCCATGAAATTGATCGCATCCGGTGTTGCCAGCTGCGCAGGGATCACCAGATCGCCCTCGTTTTCGCGATCCTCATGGTCAACCAGAATGAACATCCGCCCGTTGCGCGCGTCCTCGATAATATCCTCGACCGGCGAGATAACGTCGCGGTAATCCTCATTTGCCATAGTCTAGCCCTTTGTTTCAGCTTCGGCCAAGCGCGCCACATAGCGTGCCAGTGTATCGATTTCGAGGTTGATATGCGCGCCGACGCTCACGTCTCCCCAGTTGGTGACCGACTTGGTGTGGGGGATGAAATTAATCCCGAACTCGGCCCCGTTCACCTCGTTAACCGTCAAGGATGTCCCGTTGAGGGCGACTGAACCCTTAGGCGCGATGAACTTCGCCAGCGCCACCGGAGCGCGCAAAACCACGCATGTACTATCGCCAATCTCGGTCATCGAGACCACCTCGGCAACCCCGTCCACATGGCCGGACACGATATGGCCGCCAAGCTCGTCCCCAACTTTTAGCGCGCGCTCCAAGTTGATTTTATGGCCCGTTTTCCAGCTCTGCAGATTGGTTTTAGAGAGACTTTCCGCCGAAATTTCCACGTCAAACCAGTTTTGCGGCTCAGCGCCGAGCGCAATCACCGTCAGACAAACGCCGTCACAGGCAATCGAGGCACCCAGATCAATGCTCACGATGTTGTAATTGGTGCCAATTCGCGCGCGCAAATCGCCGCGCTGTTCCGTCTCCAGAACCGTTCCAACATCGGTGATGATCCCTGTGAACATGGCCGTCTGCCCCAATTTCCAGCAAATCAAATCCCTAAACTGCGAGAAGCCGCAGGGCAAGAGCGGTTCGTCTTGTGCAGGAAGTGCAAATGGCTATCAAACCTGACGAAATTAAGAGATATTCAACAGAACTTGGCCACTATTGCACACTATTAATCGTGGTGTAATACAGAGAGAACATGGCCAGATTGGGTAGTTTCGTGACGCAGGTTTGTGATTTATTAATACTTTCATGTTTAGGGGCCTCTGACCTGAGGCCAAGCTCACATGGGTAAAGCGTCCGGCAAAGGCAAGGTTTTCTTGTTCCTACAAGGCCCGCACGGCCCGTTTTTCTATCAGTTATCGCGAATATTGGCGGTCTCCGGGGCCAAGGTCTTTAAAGTTGGTTTCAACCAGGGCGATAGGTCGTTTTGGCACAACGACCAGACCTACCTGCCCTATTTTGGAAAGCTCGACGATTGGGAAGGTGAAATTCGCAAGATTTTGCGCTCCCACAATGTCACGGATATCGTTCTTTACGGTGACACAAGACATGTTAACGCCGAGGGCGTTCGCGCGGCAAAAGAGCAAGGCATTACCGTCCATTGTTTTGAAGAAGGCTATCTGCGCCCCTATTGGGTCACCTATGAGCGCGGCGGCGTTAACGGTTTTTCGCGCCTTGTCGATATGAGCGTTGACGACATGCGGGCAGAGATACAAGACCACAATGTCGACCTGCCCGAGGCCCCGGCAAGATGGGGCGATATGCGACATCACGCGTTTTACGGCGCAGTTTATCACGGGCAGATTTTGTTTCGAAACCGGGCTTACCAAAACTACCGCACCCATCGCGACATTAGTGTGTTGCAAGAATTCAGGCTTCATTTCAGGAAGTTACTGGCATTTCCGCTTCATGCTGCGCAGGGTCGTGCCGCCGCATTAAGAATACGGCGCGACGGGTATGTGTACCATCTGGCGTTGCTGCAACTCAGCCATGACAGCTCGATCCAGCACCACAGCCCGCTGAACTCCATGCCTGAATTTATTCGGCTGACCATCGAAGGTTTTGCTCAAGGGGCGCCCAATCACCACCACCTGATTATTAAGACCCATCCACTGGAAGACGGGCGTTATCCATTGCGCAAGATAACGATGGAAACAGCGCGGGCTCTTAATATTCAAAACCGGGTTCACTTCGTTCGCGGCGGAAAGCTCGCCGGATTGTTGAATTTTGCGCGCTCGGTCGTCACCGTGAACTCGACAGCCGGACAACAGGCGCTTGGGCATGGGCTGCCAGTGAAAGTGTTCGGCAATTCGGTTTACCACAAGCCGGAGTTCACGTCCGAACAACCTCTGGGTGAGTTTTTCGCCGACCCGTGGAAGCCGGACCCGCGCGCGTATCGCGATTATCGCCACTACTTGCTCAAGACCTCACAAGTCATGGGCGGGTTTTATTCGGCCAAGAGCAGACGCCGATTGATTCGCAGCGTGGTCGACCGGGTTTTGGCCAATCAAGACCCGTATGATTCGCTGAAATCCGAAAATGCGACGCCCCGGCAACAGTTGCGCGTGGTGAAATAGCAAACGGAAAAGCTTTTCTTGGCAAATTTGTCTTTTATTGTGTACAGTTAACAAAAAACTAGAGGCAGTTTGGCAACAAGGGGCAGTACCCGTGTCAGTTAATATTTCAAACAGGGTCCGTCTGGTGGCCCTTTTCGTGGTTGTTACTTTGGTGGCGTCGTGCGGCTTGCCGCGCTCCGGACCCAATAAGCGCGAGATTTATTCAAGCTCGGTTCAGCGTCAGGGAGACGCCTTCATCGTCACTGTCAATGACCGCGTGGTGAAATATACCAGCGTTGCTCCCGTGATTGATTTCAGCGCCAAGTTCAAACGCGCCGGCAAAATCGGCTCCGACATCATCCGCCCCGGCGACGTTCTTGGCCTGACCATTTGGGAGAATGTTTCCGACGGACTATTGGCAGGTGTCGGCCAGAGCGCCTCGTCTTTGCAGCAAATTCAGGTCGATGCGACCGGCAGTATCTTCGTTCCTTACGCGGGCCGAATTAAGGCTGCTGGCAACACGCCTGACCAGTTGCGCGTGATCATCACCAAAAAACTCGACGCCCAAACGCCCGATCCTCAAGTGATCGTTAAAAGGCTCGCAGGCGACGGCTCCTCCGTCAGCGTGATGGGCGGGGTCGGCATGCAAGGCGTTTACCCGATCCAAGCGGCAACCCGAACATTAACCGCGATGCTGGCCAAGGCCGGAGGTGTCACCATCGAGCCGGAGGTCGCCCAGATCAAGGTTACACGCGGCAATCAAGCCGGCAAAGCATGGCTCGCGGACCTCTATTCAAACCCGAAATCCGATATCGCGCTGCGCCCCGGCGACAAGATTTTCGTACAACAAGACCGGCGCGCCTTTACCGCTCTTGGGGCGACGGGCACGCAAAGAAGGGTGCCGTTCACCAGCCAAAAACTCAGCGCAATTGAGGCAATTGCCCAAGTTGGCGGGCTGAACAGCAATCTGGCCGACCCGACCGGCGTGTTCATTTTTCGCGACGAGCCCGCAGAAATCGCCAATGGGTTGCTGGGCCGAACCGACCTGAAAGGCAGCCAGCGGTTTGCCTATGTTCTCGATCTGACAGAGCCGAACGGGATGTTTCTGGGTCGCGATTTCATGATCCGCGACGGCGACACGGTCTATGTCACCGAGGCACCATTTGTGCAGTGGAACAAGACGTTGGGCGTCCTAAATAGGGGAATTGCGACCGGCAGTAGTGTCAAGACCGTCACCGGATTGTGACGCTTGCCTAAGCCAAGCGACTGCGGCGGCCATGCCACGGGGACCAAGGTTTTGCATGCGTTCCGCGGCGGAATTTCATTCAACAAACACACCCGACGCATCCTTGAACTAGCAGGATATGAAACCCAATTTGGCCTGCTAAAACCTGTCGGCGCGACAGTTATCCGCGTTGAAGACGCGCTTATACATCCACTCAAACCCAGTCGATCCAGCGCGCCGCCACTAGGGCTGCTTATTGATCGCAAGGGGGCCTATTTTGATAACACCCAAGCCAGCGAGCTTGAAGATTTGCTCAATTATAGCGACCTTAGTTCGCCGGATTTGCGGACCCGTACCAAACGGGCGTTGCGGTTGTTTCAATCGGTTGGTCTGTCAAAATACAACGCATTTAACACAAATTCTACTTTAAAACAGGGCGGCTACATTCTGGTAGTTGACCAGACACGCAGCGATACCTCGATCAAATATGGAGGCGCAAATGCCGAAAGTTTTGCGCAAATGCTGGCGGCGGCAAAAGCTGAAAACCCGAGGGACAAAATCCTCGTCAAGACCACCCTTGGTCACCACGAGGGGCACTTTTCTCTCGCAGACACAACTACACAGACGCAGCTTATTTCGCCTTCAATACCTGCGAACTCACTGATAAAAAAAGCAAAAATGATATATTGCGTAACTTCACCAATAGGGTTTAACGCAATAATTTCCGGCCATCGACCGCGCGTTTTCGGCGCACCATTTTACGGCGGATGGGGGCTTAGCGATGACGAAAAAACGTATAAGAGGCGTTCCAGAACGCTCAACATGCAGGAGCTTTTCACCGCAACAATGATGCTCTATCCAAGCTGGTTTGATCCCTACCGCGACGAGTTGTGCGATTTCGAAACCGCGATCCTGTGCTTCAAATCTCAGACGGAGGCATGGCAACAAGATCAAAACGGATACACGCTCTTGGGGATGCGCAGGTGGAAACGCGGCCCGTTACGACGGTTTTTTCGCGACGCGGGGCGCAACCTGCAATTTGTAAAAGCGACCGCATTCAAAACGGCGAAAACTGATCGCGGACTAATTTGGGCAGGGAAGGAAACCCCGCAGATCCGCGAATATTTTACGACAAACCGACGAGCACTTTTGCGGCTCGAAGACGGGTTCCTGCGATCTCGCGGACTGGGTGCCTGGGTGCTGATCTCGTCCAGCCGATGTCGCTGGTCGTGGATGATTTGGGGATTTACTATGACCCCAACCGTGAAAGCCGTCTGGAAAATTTACTGAACTCCTCGAAAAACCTTGATGAAAATGTACTCGTACGCGCCAAAGCATTGCAAAAACTGCTGATCAGTTCGGAAGTCAGCAAGTACAACACCGGGACCTCAATCCTCGCCGATAGCTGGCCCTCCCATCGGCAAAAAATCTTGGTGCCAGGTCAGGTCGAGGATGACGCCTCCATCAGGTTTGGTGCAGGAAACATCCGGCGCAATATCGAGTTGCTGACCGCCACCCGGCAACAAAACCCCGACGCGTTCATCATTTATAAACCACATCCCGACGTCGAGGCGGGTCTGCGTCCGGGCAAAATTCCCGACAAACTCGCGCTGCAATTTACCGATTTGGTTTTGAACGACGCCGACGCAATCTCCGCCATAAATGCGTGCGATAATGTGAGCACCATCACGTCCCTTTTGGGGTTTGAGGCGCTCATTCGCGGCAAGCACGTTACCTGTCATGGCCTGCCGTTTTACGCGGGTTGGGGGCTGACAACTGATCTCGGGCCGTCGACGGTGCGCCGGACCGCACGCCCCACAATCACCGCGATGATCCATTGCGCGCTGATCGCCTATCCCCGGTATTTTGACCCGAAAACAGGACTGGCTTGTCCGGTCGAAGTGGTCGTCGAGCGGTTGCGCTCGGGCGAACAGCACAGGGGCGGTCCCGCCAACAGGCTGCTGTCGAAACTTCAAACTATGCTCGCGTCCGCCTCGCCAATTTGGCGGTAACCACGCGGCTTCACGCCGAAGATTTTGCCGACACTTTATTGATATGTCCCATCTTCCTCCCGGCGCGAATCGCCGCTTTACCGTAATGGTGCAGGCAATTTTCGGGATCAGCCGCGTGGTTGGAAAACTGTGATATCTCATCGCCAATCAAATTGGTCATCACAACGTCAGCGAGCCGTTGCCCATCGCCCAGCGGCCATCCTGCAATCGCGCGAATATGTTGCTCGAATTGATCAGTTGCACAACCGTTTTGCGTCCAGTGACCGGAATTATGCACCCTCGGCGCAAACTCATTCACCACCAAACCGGCCGGAGTCACAAACAACTCAACCGCCAAAACGCCCACATAATTCAGCGCGTTCAAAACATGCCCGGCTAGAATGACCGCGTCAGTTCGCTGTTGAAAACTCAAATCGGCGGGAACCGTTGTTGTGTGGAGGATGCCAGCCTTATGGACGTTTTCGCCCGGATCGAAGCACACGACCTGACCATCAATTGCGCGCGCGCCTATCACCGATATTTCGGCGCTAAAGTCCACGAACCCTTCTAAGATCGCGGGCGCACCCTCCAATGAAGCCATCAAGGTCGCTAGATTTTCCGCCCCGGTAATTCTGATCTGGCCTTTACCATCATACCCAAAACGCCGCGTTTTCAAAATCGCGGGAGTACCTATTTGTTGCAAGGCAGCCTCAAGATCAGCCTCGGTATCAACGGCAAGATACGGCGCGGTTTTCAGTCCAAGCCCGTTCAGAAAGTCCTTTTCAAGCACCCGATCCTGCGAGGCGGCAAGTGCCGCGCCGCCGGGATGGACCGGGCAAATCGTTTCCGCCGCATCAATCGCGCTTGCGGGAATATTTTCAAATTCGAACGTGACGACATCAACCGATTGCGCGAATTTCTTAATCGCTGAAATATCCGAAAACGACGCCTGAGTGGTTTTATAGGCGACCTGCCCTGCAGGCGGCGCCTCATCCGGATCATAAATATGGGTGAGAAACCCCAACCTGGCGGCAGCCAGCGCCAGCATCCGACCCAGTTGGCCTCCTCCAAAAATCCCGATAATGGAGCCGGGTTTCAGCGATTCAGTCATCGCTCGGCTCCTCCGCGATTGATGCGGAAAGAGCGGCCCGCCACAGATCAAGCCGCGTGGCCAGAGCTTCATCGCAATTCGCCAAGATCGCAGCAGCCAACAGCCCTGCGTTGGCCGCCCCCGCTGCGCCGATTGCCAATGTGCCGACCGGAAATCCGCGTGGCATTTGCACGATGGAATAAAGACTGTCGAGGCCACTGAGCGAGCGGGTATGAACGGGAACGCCCAGCACCGGAATGCGGGTTTTTGACGCCATCATTCCCGGTAAATGCGCCGCCCCGCCAGCCCCGGCGATAATCACTTTCAGCCCGCGCGCCACCGCCGAATTACCGTAGTCCCACAACCGATCAGGGGTCCGGTGCGCCGAGATTATTTTGGCCTCGAAAGGAACTTCCAGCTCGTCGAGGATATCAGCGGCTGACTTCAATGTAGGCCAGTCTGACTGGCTGCCCATGATGAGTCCGACTTCAACTTTTTTCATCAGATGCCCTTAATAGTTAATTAAGGGCGCATTATCACAATGCCCGAGGTCTACGCAATAATATCCGGGGTCAATTCGTCCTCGATCCTTGCGATCTGGTCTTTAAGCGCCAGTTTTTGCTTCTTTAACCTGCGCGCTGTCAACGGATCAGCACGCCCCGCACTGTCAAGCGCCGCAATCGCGTCATCCAGATCGCGATGCTCCATGATCAAAGTCTTCAATTCAACGCGCAAAACTTCGTTGCGCAGCATTTTTGGCGAGGAGGTCATATATTCAGGCTGTCGATCATAGTTTTGCAAGCTCTATACCATTATACACGTCAATACCCAGCGACAACAGCACGAGTTTGCAGCACCCCGTGTCGCCCAAAGCTTGAGTTTTGCACGTACCCTCCCCATATTCCAGACAGGTTGCAGTTCATGGACCGGAAACGAACAAAGCAATGTTTGAAAGTCGCTTAAGCATAAGGGCTTGATATTATGACAAAAATGACGTTTTCAGCACATCCTTTCCTATTGGGGTTTGAGCAGTTGGATCAATTGGTTGAACGCACCATCAAAACCGGCAATGATGGTTATCCCCCCTATAATATCGAGCAATCTGCCAAGGACAAATACCAGATAACTCTTGCTGTAGCGGGCTTTGGTGAAGAAGACCTTAATATCACCGTAGAAAACAAGCAATTAACCATTCGTGGCCGTCAAAATGATGACAGTGCCGAGAGGGTTTTCTTGCACAGAGGAATTGCAGCGCGCCAATTCAAGCGCACATTCGTGCTGGCCGAAGGGGTCGAAGTTTCAGGCGCACATATGGAAAACGGGTTGCTGTTAATTGATCTTGTGCAGGCGCAACGTCAATCAGTGGTTCAGACCATTCAAATTTCGGGCTCCTGACGCTCCCGACTTATTTGAATTTCGGGGCGCGCTTTTGCACATTTGCCATCACCGCTTCGATCTGGTTTTCACTGGCGATGATCTCCGCCTGAAGCGTGGCTTCCAGTTTTAACGAGCGCGCGGGCGTTGCCGTCCATGCGTCTTCCACCAACCGCTTGACGCCCTGCATCGCCTCAGGCGAGCGCGCCGCAAGTTCGGCGGCAAACCGGCGCGCCTCGGCCATCGGATCATCACATATGCGCGAAATAAGCCCCATCGACAATGCCTCGTCGCTGTTCAAAATCCGCGCCGTCATCATCAATTCCTTGGCCTGATCTGCGCGCACCAGCTTGGGCAGATTTTGCGTGATCCCCATGTCAGGGATCAGCCCCCATTTGCTCTCCATAATCGAAATCTTGGTGTCAGCAGAGGCAAATCTGAAATCAGCGCCCAGCGCGATCTGCGCCCCGCCACCAAAAACCGCGCCGTTCAGAGCCGCAATTACCGGCATCTCCAATTCTTGCCAAACATGGGCAGGCTTTTGGAAAATATTGGCGACGTTCCCCTCACCGGGCGCAAGCATTTCGGCGCGAACCTCGTTGATACGCGCAATCATATCGCCAAAGACAGCGGTATCAATTCCGGCGCAAAAATTCTCGCCCTGCCCGTACAGAATGACCACCCGCACGTCCTTGCGACCCTTAAGCGCCTCCCCAGCCTCGCTGATTGCGGCGAACATTTTCAGATCAAGCGCATTCATCTTGTCCGGGCGCGACAACGCCACCTCGGCAATGAAATCCTTAACGTTAACGTTTACACGCTCAACCATGTCCGTCCCCCACTTGTTTTCTGCCAACATGGTGACCCCTCGCGCGACGGCCTGCAAGCCCGAGATTGCATCGAACTTGTCCTAGCGCACGCAATTGGGTAACGTTAATCTTAATTAACACAAACAATCGGGTGGGAGCATGCGCTGGTTTTTGAGGCTGGCAAGCGTCTTCGTTCTGCTGGCCATTATCACGGTATCGGTTTTCGCGCTCATTCCAACAGAGCGGATCGCCAATTTCACCGCGCGTGAAATATCGGCGCGCACAGGTCGTAAGGTCACGATTAGTGGCAAGATAAAGCCGGTGTTTTTCCCGGTTTTGGGCATCCGCGCCCGACAAATCAAGATCGCCAACGCGGATTGGAGCGACACGCCGGTCATGCTGAGCGCCAAAAGCCTGCTTGTCGGGGTTGATTTGGGGCCACTCTTGACCGGAACCGTGAAAATCCGCGATTTCCGGCTTGAGGATGTTGACCTGCGACTAGAACGTTCCGCAAGCGGGCAGCCAAATTGGCAGATGGACGGGGTCAACGCAGGCAATGGCGACACGACCGCGACCAGCGGGCTGACCCAAGCCATAACGCTTGATAACGGGCGGATCAGCAACGCGACCATCAGCTATGTGGACCATCAAACCGGCACCCGCCTGCTGTTTGAGAACGTCGATATTAACCTCAATGCCCCCGATCTGGCGGCCAAGGCCAGCCTGACAGGCGCGGGCGAATTCAACGGCGAACGGGTTGAAATCAGCGCCAGCGTTGCCAAGCTCAACGCCTTTCTCAGCAGCGGGATTTCCCCTCTGGAGCTGACCGCAAAAGGTCAATTTGGCAAGGTTGAACTGAAAGGGCGGGCCGGACTAAGCCCCGCTCAAGCCGAAATCGAGATGACCACCGACCTGTCTGATATATCGTCGATAATGCGGCTGGTAGGGCTTGGCAACACTAGCAGCCCAGCACTTTTTAAGCGCGTTTCCGGCTCAGGCAAGCTGGTCTACACCGGCGGCGATGTGGTTTTTCTGCGCGGTGGAAATATCCAACTGGATGATAGCCAGATCACCGGAGAGATGGACCTCACCCTTGGTACCCGCCCAAAAATCAAAGGGAAACTTATCGCCCAATACCTTGATCTAAAACCGCTTTTTTCTACACCCGCTGGTATTACCGCCTCCGCCAGTTCGAACACGCGCCAAAAAGGATGGTCCAAAACACCCTTTGATCTGTCGGGGCTGGGCGCAGTTGACGCGGATATCGCCTTCATGGCGCCGTCGATATATCTGGGCTTTGCCAAGCTCGGCGCGACCCAAATTCGCATGCGCCTGCAAGCCGGACGAATGGTCGTCAACATCACCAAAATAGAGGCCTATGACGGCGTGATTACTGGCAAATATGTGCTGAATACGCGCAAAGCTCTGTCCATGAGCGCCGATATCAAGGCCAGCGGTGTCAAGCTTCAACCGCTCTTGGTCAATCTCACTGACTTTGATCGCCTGATCGCCACAGGAGACATGTCGCTCGGCGTTCTGACATCGGGCAACAGCATCGACGCAATGATGCAGCGGCTCTCTGGCAGCGGCAAGATCAACATCGGCGCGGGCGAGTTCGTTGGCCTTGATCTGGTGGGCATGCTGCGCAATCTGGACGCCTCATATCGCGGGGCTGGCAGCCGCACGATTTTCTCCTCGATCACTGGTAGTTTTAGTATTTCAGGCGGTGTGCTTAACAACAAGGACCTCAAATTCGTCAACCCGATCGTCACCGCCGCCGGGGACGGCCAGATCGGCCTTGGCACCCAAACCCTCACCTATCGAATCACGCCGGTCGCGTTTCGTGACGGGGCCGGAAAGGGCGGGATCAGCGTGCCGGTGTTGCTGACCGGCCCTTGGTCAAAGATCAAATATGAACCGGACCTGAAGGGGCTGTTCAATGTCGAGTTGCAAAAGCAGCGCGACGAGGCGGTAAAAAAGCTCGGCAAAGATTTGAAACGCGCCCAAAACGCGGCCGAGAAGAAACTTCGCAATCAGGTCGATAGCGCGGTTAAAAAAGGGGCGGACAAGGTGATTGGCGACGCGATCAAACGACTGATGGGCGGAAATTAGCGCGCACCTCATCGCCTGCCCCGTCCGGCATTCAATGGATAAAGCAGGCTAAATATCGCGCAAATCGCGACCGATCGCCACCACGTTTTGCACCAGAAACTCAAGATCGCTCAAGCGCGTGCGGTGATTGGTGATGTTAACCCTGATCGCCAATCGCTCGTTAATGCGGGTCGTCGAGGGCACCGCCAAACCTCGCTCTTGCAACTCGATCACGATATCGCCGTTCAAACGATCCATTTCGGTCGCGCTCAACCCGTCGGTGTCAAAGCGAAAACACACGATATTGAGCGTGACCGGCGCCATCAGGCAAAGATCGGGCTCGGCCTCGACCATTTGGCCCAACGCACTCGCCAGCGCACAGTTTTCGGCGATGTTCTCGCCGATCGCCCGCAGCCCGAAATGCGACATATGAAACCAGACTTTGAGCGCCCTGAAGCCGCGCGACAGTTCCGGCCCATATTCGCAAAACCACGGATTTCCCGCCGCCAAACCTCGGCTTGCGCCGGCAAGATAATCGGGCCGCTCCGAAAACGCACGGCGCTGATCCTCAGCCTCGCGCATCAAAACAAACCCGGCATCGTAATCGACATGCATCCATTTATGAAAGTCAAACGCCAGCGAGTTCGCGCGCTCAATCCCGTGCAGCGCGGGCTTTAAGGCGTCATTCAGAACAGTAAGCGCACCAAACGCTCCGTCAACATGCAGCCACAGCCCAAGCTCCTCGGCCATGTCCGCCAACTCGTCAAAAGGATCAATCGCCCCGACATTGACCGTCCCCGCCGAGCCGACGATCAAAAACGGCTGAAAACCCTCTCTCAGATCACGCGCAATTCTGGCACGCAACTCGTCGGTGTCCATACGAAAATTGCGATCCGTCCCGATTGAGCGCAGGGCATTTTTCCCAAGCCCCAAAATGTCAAACGAGCGCGCGATGCAGCTATGCGCCTGGCTCGACGCATAACCAACCAGCTGGCGCTTGGAATTTCTCAATCCTTGCTCGCGCAAATCCGCCCCGCCATGTCGCACGCACGCGGCCTTGAGCGCGATCAACGTGGCCATAGACGTGCCGGAAACAACCAGACCGCCAGCGGTGGCGGGAAAATCGAACATCTGGCGGCACCATCTGATAACCTGCTTTTCCACCTCGATCGCCACATGATCACGCCCGCCTAAATTGGCGTTCATAGCCGCGGCCATTATCGCGGGAGCCATCGCCGAGGGGGTGCCCGCCCCGTGAACCCAACCAAAAAACCGCGCATGGGTGTTGCCAACATCATAGGGTAAAATATCGTCGGCGATACGATCAACCACCTGCGACAACTCTTGACCGGAGCGCGGCAAAGGCTGATCAAAACGCGCCCGAACCGGGTCGGGAACGGGCCGCCAAACCGGCTTGTCGCCACGGGATTTGATGTGATCGACCGCGAGATCAAGCGTTGCGTGAAGCTCGGCGCGAAACGCCTCCCAATCGTCGGGGTCAAGTGATGTATTTTTGACCATGCAGCCCTCCTGTCGCGCTCATGCGCAAGTCTTGCCACCGCATGTCGGGCCTCGCAAGCGCCAAAGGAAACAATCGCCATGTCGTTTTGTAGGCTGACGACAGGTTTCGCGCAGGGTAATAAGCGCCGACAAACCAGTATAAGGGGCCGAAATGGCGATTTTTCTTGGGGTGGACACCGGCGGCACCTACACGGATGCTGTGCTTTTGCAAGATCAAGAGCGGGTGCTGGCGACCAATGCGCTGGTCGAGGGGCATGGCGGGCGGATCGCGCTGGTTTCGGTTGGGTTTTCTGAGGCAGATATGAGGCGGCAAAATCTGGGCGAAAGCCTTAACGGCGACCCCCTGATATGCCTTGATGGCGGTCATGACCACTCCGGCACCGAGATCCTACCACTTGATCTTGCGACATTGAAAACCGAGCTTGAAACCATCGCTAGAGGCGTCTCCGCTATCGCCATCGTCAGTCGGTTCGCCACTCGAAATCCGGCCCATGAGATCAAAGTCAGGGATATGATTTTGGCTCATTGGGAAATCCCGGTCAGTTGCTCGCACGAGCTCAGCGCCAAGCTTAACGGGCCAAAACGCGCCATGACGGCGGTGCTGAACGCGCGCCTGATCGGCCTGATCGACCACCTCATATTGGCCGCCGAGGGGTTGTTGAAATCGCGCGGGATCAAGGCCCCTTTGATGGTGGTGCGCGGCGACGGCGCGTTGGTTTCGGCTGAAATGGCGCGCCTCAAACCGATCGAAACCATCCTCTCCGGCCCGGCGGCATCACTTGTTGGCGCTCGCTGGTTGACCAGGGCCAAGAACGCCATCGTCGCCGATATAGGCGGAACCACCACAGATATAGCGGTTTTGCACGATGGCCACCCCAAGATAGACCCACTTGGGGCGCGCGTGGGCCCGTTTCGAACCATGGTCGAGGCGGTGGCGATGCGCACCCACGGCCTTGGTGGCGACAGTCAGGTCAGCAAAAGTGGTCAGAGACTTGGCGCGCAAATCACCCTTGGACCAAAGCGCCTGCTGCCGGTGTCATTATGCGCAATAGACTGGCCCGAGCTTGTCCACGGCGCGTTAGATAGACAGCTTGGCCGTGATCGCGCTGGCGAATTTGACGCCATGTTTGTCGTACCACTACACAGGGACGATTTGGCCGCGCAAACGCTTGAGGCGCGCCAATCCTGCTTGCTTGAAACCATCGGCGATCAGGCCCGTGAAATGGGTCAGATCATATCCGGGCGACTTGATTTTAGCGCAATCGAAGATCTCGTCGCGCGCGGGCTAATCGCCCTATCGGGGGTCACGCCAACGGATGCGGCGCATGTGCTTGATCGGCAAAATGACTGGGATAAACTGGCGGCCCAAAAGGCACTAACGTTGTTTTCGCGCCAACGAACCAGCACTGGAAATCTGCTGGCGCAAGACGGTAAAAAGATGGCGGAAACGATCATCAGGCAATTGACCAACCAAACCGTTCAGGCCCTGATGACCACCGGATTTGCCGAGGATCAGAGCGACTGGCAGGGCCTTGATCCCGAGCATCTGGCCCAGCATGTTTTGACCTCATCGGGCCTTGACGGGCATCGCGGGTTGCTGGCGCTCGATGTGGGTCTCAATCTGCCGGTTATCGGCCTTGGCGCGGCGGCGTCAACCTATTACCCAACCGTCGGCAAACGCCTGAATACCACGATGATCCTGCCCGAACATGCTGCGGTTGCCAATGCATTGGGGGCGGTGGTTGGACAGGTTTCAGTCAAGGCAGCAGGCACGATAAGCTGCCCGAATGACGGAATATTCCGCGTCCATTTCCCCCAAGGCCCGGCGGATTTTACAAGTGAGCACGCCGCTTTCGCCGCACTTGAGGACCAGCTTGAAGCACGCGCGCGCGCGTTGGCAAAAGAGGCCGGTGCTGAGGACATTCATCTGGCCACCGCCCGTGAAATCCGCCGCTCCAGAGTTGGTGATCGGGAAATATTTGTCGAGGCCGAACTGGTGACTACCGCCTCTGGTCGCCCAAGAATTGTCAAGCCATAGCGCGAAAAATCCGTGCGTTTTGGTCAAACCGGGTCGAGACACAGACAGCTCCGACCCGGTTCATTTTCTTATGACAGCGCTTGAAATCAAGCGGTTTTCGGCTCGCCTTCACTAAGATATGCGGCAACAAAACCTAGCACTGCGCCAAAAATAAGGTGCAAAACCAACGGCATAGCAAAACCTATCATACCGAAATTCGAACCAAAGAAGCCGCCGCCAGCCATGGGCATAACCACAACCATCATCATCAACCACGCGACAATTCCAAGCACCACGCCCTTGCCGGTCTGGCTGCCGCCGGGGATCACGCCGTTTGCCAGCGCAAAAATTCCACCCCAAACCACTGTTCCGATCACAAAGTGAGCGACCCAGCCCATGGCGGCACTGGTGCCCATCATATCGCTAAGCATATTGATAATGTCCATCTCTGGAACAATCCCCATCATGCCTTTTAAAACAAACATCACTGCCAATACGGCAGAGCCGACAAAACCGCCAATCAGGCCATTTTTAAGTGTCATCACTATTCTCCTTCTTCCCCCGCACGCATTTACCTGTTGTACGGATTTGAGAGGACATCATTCACTCGCTTCGCTTTTTGAACTCTGCCATCAGTTTGGGATCAACCACCGTGTCGCTGTTTTTATTCAGGCTTTGACGGGCAAGCTGCCCGGTCTGGCGCGTCTGATCGACGAAACTCGTACAGTTTCGACAGAACAGCATGTGCAACCTAATTTTAACGCGCGACGCATTGCTGCCATGCCCATCGGCGTAATCTTGCGCTTGAGCGCAAACTTCCCGGCATGACATCATTGTGGTTTTTCCTATCGTTCCGACCGGCATCATTGCCCGCCAGTCATGTAAAGACTAACGAAGCTGGCTTTCGTTACACATTTATCCAGATTTTTGCGAATTTATTTTTTGGAGGCGGCAATTTCGCGCTCAAGCGTCTGGCGAATACGTTCGCGCGCCCGGTGTAAATGGACCCGCACATTGCCCTGACTGAGGCCAAGCATCGAGGCGATTTCGCCAGCCGACAGTTTCTCACCCTCAAGCAAGCTCAAAATAGCCTGTTGCGCAGGGGGCAGCTTATCAATGATCCCGCGCACAATCTGCCAGGTTTGCCGCCCGGCCAGAATACGTTCGGGGGTAATTTCTTCCCACAAGGCGGGGGGATCTGACCATGTTCCATCGGCATTGAACCGCGCGTTGAGGGTATTTTGCGCGCTGTCGTCCTCGTCCGGTTCCAGCACCAACGCCACATTGCGACCGTCTCTTTTGGCGCGGGTTCGGGCCTTGTTTGACAGGATCGCGAACACCCAGTTCTTGAACGAGGATTTTCCCTCAAACTTGGTCAAGCCGCCGATTACCGCCAGCCAGGTTTCTTGCGCGACTTCTTCGGCGGTGGCGTTACTGCCGACGATCGCTCCGGCCACGCGCACCATCGAGGGGTTGAGCGACGCGTAAGCCTCGGTAAACGCCGTCTCGTCCCCGCCAAGCAATCGCGTGTGAAGATCGCAGTCCGCCATTCCATCCCCCTTGCGCCGCAGACTAGGTTCCTATCAGTGGAAGTGCAAAGAAATCCCACATGAAACGCGACTAAAACACGAGGTTTTACCACCCTTGCTGTGCATCACGCTTGTCTGTTGGGGCAAATAGGTGAACTCTACCGCCTGAACCCACCTGCCCGGAGGCCAGACTTGCCCGCAAACCCCAAAAACATCCTGTTCATCATGTTTGACCAGCTTCGGTTTGATTATCTCAGCTGCGCAGGGCACAAAACCCTGAACACACCGCATATGGATCGTTTGGCCAGCGAGGGGGTGCGGTTCAGCCATGTTTACGTGCAATCGCCCATTTGCGGGGCCTCGCGCATGAGCTTTTACACCGGGCGCTATGTGCAAAGCCACGGCGCGGCGTGGAACAATTTCCCGCTGAAAGTGGGCGAGCAAACCCTTGGCGATCACTTGCGCAAGATCGGGATGGAGGCGTGGTTGATCGGCAAAACCCACATGAAAGCCGGTCTCGAGGGCATGGTGCGGCTGGGCATCAGCCCCGACAGCATCATCGGCGCGCGCCTGAGTGAATGCGGATTTGACACCTATATTCGCGATGATGGTCTGTGGGCCGAGGGGCCGGACGGCTATTACGACACGCGCCGCTCGCCTTATAACGAATACCTCGAAGCCAAGGGATATACCGGCGAGAACCCGTGGCAGGACTATGCCAACGCCGGGGTAGACGAGACCGGCGATATCGCGTCCGGCTGGCTGATGAAAAACGCCGATAAAGCGGCCAATATTCGCGAGCGAGACAGCGAAACCCCGTGGCTGACCTCCCGCGTCATCGACTTTATCGAGGCGCAGGGTGGCGCGGAACCTTGGCTCGCCCATGTCTCCTATATCAAGCCGCACTGGCCCTATATCGTGCCCGCCCCCTATCACAACATGTATGGCCACAATGAAATCCAGCCGGTGATCAGATCAGAGGCCGAGCGCGCCGCTCCCCACCCGGTTTTCGCCGCCTACCAGCAACGCCGCATTGGCCGCGCCTTCCAACGAGAAGACGTGCGCGCCGCCGTCATTCCCGCTTAAAGGCTTATCCCCTTTAGTCCGGTGTCTCCATATATTGTGTTGGCGAGGGTTGCCGACGCTGTTTTGTTCCTATAATGTTCTCCTATGACA
>JAADIJ010000104.1 GCA_013151335.1 Alphaproteobacteria bacterium
AATACATTCATGGCGATGGTCAATAACGTGCCCGAGGACTGGACCTTTTCGGCCTTTTCTCTCGGGCGAAACCAGATGGCCTATGTTGCCGCCTCGGTGCTGGCGGGCGGCAATGTGCGGGTCGGGCTTGAGGATAATCTTTGGCTTGGCAAGGGAGAGCTTGCGCGCAATGATCAACTGGTTGAACGCGCGGTGACCATCGTTGAGAACATGGGGGCACGCGTGATTGGGCCAGGGGCGGTGCGCCAAAAGCTGGGCCTGACCAAACGCGCCGCGGAGGTTTGACGTTATGAGGTTTGACGCCATGACGGATAGAAAAACCGCGGCAATCATCGGCGGTGGCGTGATCGGCGGAGGTTGGGCCGCGCGGTTCCTGTTGGCCGGTTGGAACGTGCAAATCCACGACCCCGATCCTCAGGCTGAACGCAAAATCAACGCAGTGCTGGCCAATGCGCGCCGCTCGCTGCCGGGCCTTGCCAACGAGGCCTTGCCGACAGAAGGCACCCTCAGCTTTCATGGCTCCATTGCCAGTGCCGCCCGTGATGCCGCGCTGATCATTGAGGCGGTTCCCGAGCGGCTTGCGGTCAAATACAGCGTTTATGCTGAGATCGAGGCCGCAAATAAAACCGCGCTTATCGCGTCGTCGACCTCGGGCATCATGCCGACCGATCTTCAGGCAAACATGACCTCGCCCGAGCGCCTGATCGTCGCTCATCCGTTCAACCCGGTCTACCTTTTGCCGCTGGTCGAGTTGGTCGCAGGCGAGAAAACCGACCCCAAAAATATCGAACGCGCAAAGCAGATATTCACCACACTTGGCATGCACCCCTTGCATTGTCGCGTCGAAATCGAGGGGTTTCTGTCTGACCGTTTGCAAGAGGCCCTGTGGCGTGAGGCGCTGTGGTTGCTCAAAGACGGCGTTGCAACAACAGAGGAGCTGGACGCGGCGATTGCCTATGGGCCGGGGTTGAGATGGGCGCAAATGGGCACGATGCAGACCTTCCATCTCGCGGGCGGCGAGGGTGGGATGCGCGCGATGTTGGCGATGTTTGGGCCGTGCCTGAAATGGCCGTGGACCAAGTTGATGGATGTGCCCGAGCTGACTGACGAGTTCGTGGAGACGGTTGGAGCCCAGTGCGATCAACAATCGGCCCCGTTGTCGCCGCGCGACTTGGAACAAATTCGCGACGCCAATTTGGTGGCGATTTTGCGCGCGCTAAAAGCGCAAAACTGGGGTGCGGGGCAGACATTGGCCGCGCATGATCAGCACTTGCGCGCGGATGACACGCCAGATTTTTCCGCTCCGCTTCGAACCATGTCGCGTGCGGTCCCGCTGGATTGGACCGACTATAATGGCCACATGAATGAGGCCAGATATCTCGAGGCATTCAGCAAAGCGACCGACCGCTTCATGGAGCTTGTGGGCTGCGATCAAGCCTATATTGCTGGCGGTTTCAGCTATTTCACCGCCGAAACCCATATCCGTCATCTCGACGAAACCTGTGCGGGCGAGCGCATCTATATGGACAGTTTATGTCTGTCGGGCAGCGGGAAAAAGCTGCATATTTTCAACAGCCTTTACCGTGAAGATGGCCACCTGCTGGCCACAGGCGAGCAAATCCTTATCCATGTAAGCCTGAAAAGCCGCAAAGCGACGCTGCCGTCGGAGACTATTGCCCGTAATCTGGCAAGGATCGAAAAGTTGCACGCGCAGTTGCCCCGCCCGGAAGGGGTTGGTCGTGCGATTGGTCAGGCATTATCGCGGAAATGAAATATGAAACCGGCCTTGGCGCAGGCCCGTCTACGTGTCACTAACCGTCAATATGGAACTCTGGATACCCATCACAATCGCCGCCGCGTTTATGCAAAACCTGCGGTTCATGCTGCAAAAACACCTGAAATCGACCCGACTTTCCACCGGTGGAGCGACATTTTCACGGTTTATTTTCGCAAGCCCTCTGGCCGCAATTTTATTTGTCGTGCTCATAACCGCCCGACCCAATCAGGTGCCGGGAGTTGACGCGCGGTTTTTTGTGTTTGCCATTACCGGCGCTATCTCGCAGATACTGGCAACACTATGCGTGGTCGCCCTATTTGCCGAACGGAATTTCACCGTCGGAATAACCTTCAAGAAAACCGAAACCGTGCAAACCGCGATGATCGGTTTTGTCGTGTTGGGCGAAGCGGTTTCGCCTCTTGGCTTTGTTGCCATCCTGATCGGTCTTGTCGGCGTGGTTTTACTGTCCGATCCGCCAAAATCAAGCTCCCGTTCGGGCTGGAAAGCCCGGCTCTTTAACCGCGCGTCAGGCCTTGGCCTAGGCTCGGGAGCGTTGTTTGGCGTCTCGGCCATCGGCTATAGAGGCGCCTCGCTGGCGCTGTTAGGAGGCGACTTTTTGATCCGTGCGGCGGCTACCTTGGCGTTTGTCACGCTGTTTCAAACCATCCTGATGGCGATGTTCCTTGCAAAACGAGAGCCGGGACAAATCACAGCCGTGCTCAAATCCTGGCGCCTCACCGGATTGGTCGGGCTAACCGGCATGCTCGGCTCGTTTGGATGGTTCGCCGCCTTCACCTTGCAAAACGCCGCCTATGTAAAAACGCTCGGCCAGATCGAACTGGTATTCACCTTTATCGCCTCTTACTTTTTCTTCAAAGAGCGCAACTCCAAACGCGAACTGGCGGGCATAGGACTGGTGATCGCCAGCATTCTGGCGCTGGTCATATTGCTCTAACCGCGTTTCCTCTTGGAGAAAATATCCCCGCCGGAGGCTCCGACGACGGCGAGGCCACGCTTATCTTTGATCGTAATACAACCCAACTACATGTTCCGCTTCGGCAAAAAATAACCACCTTGACGTGAACAGCCCGATCAGGTGTGACGCCACGACAACCATCAACAGGAGCGCGCTTACTGGCAAGAATAAAAGGACCGCCACCGGAAAAATACCGAGCGTCACCGCCGCAATAGCCCGCAGCTTCAGCGCATGTTTGCGCCCGACAATATGAACCATTTCGTGCATCAGATAATTGGGGCTGGAATGAGGGGATTCCAACATCCTGACCGCTCCCAAATCGCCAAGCCCTGTCGCAGTTTCAATCGTGAAGCCCGCCTGCGCAAACGCCCGGTCACCCGTTTGCCAAACCGCCAATTGCAAGACCGTTAACACCAACAGTAAGATCGCGCTTGCCTGAATTTGTCCCGACAACAGCGCGCCTCCGGCCAAAGCGTAGGTCAAAAACAGTACAGGCGTGAGCGGCATATTCCACCTTGGAACGGTTTTGAGCTGGTTATAAATCTTCGACGTGGTGAAAACCGTCACCAACGACAACACGCTTGCGAGCCAGCCGACCGCGTCTAAATGCTTGTCAAAAAAGATCAGACCTGCCGCATAAATCCCCATGACCAGTAGCGTGATCACGGCCGCAACCCCCTCGCGGCTGAGCCAGCTTGTGCGCCATTGCGAAAACGCCTTCATGGCTCGTTGCGGATTGCCCAGATGCAAGGTCGAGGCCAGCAACCCGCCCACGGCGAGCGCATAGGCCAGAAAGAAATAGCCCAACGCGGTCCAGCCAGAGACGTGAGGAAAGCCAAATCCAAGCCAGAACATCAGGCCAAAACCAAGGCCGGAAAGGGCGGTAAAAATGATAACGGAAGGAGCGGGATTCATCAGATTTTCTCCAGCGCTTTGTCAAGCCAGCCAAGAAACCCCTGCGGTTTTTCAGCTATTGGCTCTAGATAGGGGGCAAGAATGTCGATGGTGCTGGCGTCAGAAATATCGGTTTTCGGTCGCGGTGGCAAATAGCGATTAACCGGTTTGGTGCCCTGTTCAGGCATCAACTCAATCCCGCCGCGCTCTGCCGTCAGACGCGACACATTGCTGTCTGGATCGGCGAAATCGCCAAAATGCCGCGCACCTGCCGGACAGGTGCGAACGCAGGCCGGAACCCTGTCAACCTCGGGAATATTCTCGTTGTAAATCCGGTCAACGCACAGGGTGCATTTCTTCATCACCCCTTCGGCCTGATCCATCTCGCGCGCACCATAAGGGCAAGCCCACGCACATAAACCACAGCCGATACAGTTGTCCTCGTTCACCAGAACAATACCATCCTCGCGTCGTTTATAGCTGGCACCTGTCGGGCAAACGGTGACGCAAGGGGCATCCTCGCAATGCAGACAGGATTTCGGCATATGTACAGTTTGCGCGTTGCATCCCGGCTTTTTGGCCTCATATGTGTGGACACGGTTCAGAAAACTCCCCATCGGAGCTTCGCCATAGGCATCCATGTCAGACAGACGCGCGCCGTAGTTTGAGGTGTTCCAT
>JAADIJ010000105.1:0-7104 GCA_013151335.1 Alphaproteobacteria bacterium
ATCACCATGACCGCAACCAACCCGCCGGTTATCAGCACCGACTGGCCAAAATTCAGAAACGCCAGCGAATACGAGGTCTTCAGCGCGGCAGCCTCGTATTTGCGCATGGAGGCGTCATAGCGCGTGGCCTCGCGATTTTCGGCCCCGAAATATTTCACCGTCTCAAAATTGAGCAGGCTGTCGATGGCCTTTTGATTGGCCTCGGTGTCCTGAGTGTTCATCTCGCGGCGAATTTTCACCCGCCACTCGGTCACTTTGAAGGTAAACCAGATGTAAACGGCAATGACGCTCATCACCACGACCAGATACCAGACATCAAAAACCGTGTATAAAATCACCGAGATAAACAGCAACTCAAGTGCCAGTGGCCCGATGGAAAACAGCATGAAGCGCAGCAGAAATTCGACGCCTTTAACCCCGCGCTCGATAATCCGGCTGAGACCGCCGGTTTTGCGGCTGATATGATAGCGCAAGGAAAGCGCGTGCATATGCTGGAACGTCTCCAGCGCCAACCGGCGCAAAGCCCGCTGGGCCACACGGGCAAAAACCGCGTCGCGCAATTGCTGAAATCCCACATTCATCAAGCGTGCAACGCCGTAAGCGACCGTCAAGCCAACCGCCCCCGCAACCAACATGAAGACGGCAATATCCTTGCCACCCGCAGGCGCAAGTGCGTCGACCGCCCCTTTATAAAAGAACGGCGTTGCCACGGAAATGACCTTGGAGATGATCAAAAACAGCATCGAAATAACCACGCGCCATTTCACCCATTTATATCCCGGCTCATTCGGCCAAAGATATGGAATGACTTTACGAATGGTGCGCTTGCCGCTTTTTCGGTCAAGCATCGATTGTGTGTCTTTACTGCTCATTCAGGCCCCCTGACCAACCTAGATAGGGCCGGGGGTCCAAGATAACCAGAGGGGTTAATTAGGAATAGTGAATATCTGGCCGGGATAAATCAAATCCGGGTCGCGAATAAAGTCCCTGTTGGCGTTGAATATCTGCATATAGAGACGCCCCTGCCCATAATTCGCCTCAGCCAGCGCCCACAGCGTTGCACCCGGCTGGATGGTGACTTTTTGCACCGAGGGCAACCCGGCCCCATCAGAGCCGCTATCCAGATTTCCGTTGCTGGCCACACGCTTGACGCTGTCGGTAAACTCTTTTTGAAACGGCGTCTGAATACGCGAAGTGACGTTGCCGGAGCCGTCGATCTCGTCAACCCGCAGGATATATCGTCCCGCGTCAACCTCGGGCAGCGACAATTGCCATGTGCCGTCACGGGCCACCGCCTGGGTTTTTATCGGTTTGCCATCCACATAGACCCGCACAAATTGCCCCGGCTTGGAGCGGCCGGTCAGAACCACTTCGCCTTTGCTGTCGTAAGAGATCAGATCGATGGTCACATTGGCCGAAATATCCGGCGTGGTTTGGGCCATTTGGGTTGGTTGCACCACTTTGACACCCTCGTCAGTGGCGATAATGACAGCGGGCGCGGCCTCTGGTTTAGCCGTTTGCGCCAGCGTGCTGCCGGTATTCTGGCTTTCAACCGGCCCGGTTGTGGTGGTGCCGGTGCTGTTGGGAACGTTATTGGTCGCAACCGGCTCAACCACTGCGCGGCCCATCACCAGCACACGATCCGACGAGCGGGTCTTGATGCCATTATCGCCTTGGCTGCTCAGGGTTATCACCTGCGGCGTCTGGCTTTCGGGCAGATCAAACAGGGCAACAAAGCCGCCGCGCTTGTTGGCCTTGGCTTGCGCAATCTCGGTGCCATTCACCAAAATATCAACGGTCTGACCGGGGATGGCCTTGCCCGCGACCACCGCCGAGCCGAGCTTGTCCACACGCACCACATCAAACCGCAGCGTGCTCTTTTTCGCAGGCGTAGCAGCGGTCTTGCTCGTCTTGGTCCCGGTTTGCGCCCCGATCTGGGGCTTGTCGAGCGGAGCCGTGCTGACATTGATCTGCGGCTCTGGGTCAACCCGGGCAACAATACGGCCGCCGCTTTGCTTGGTCGCAACACTTGTTTCACCGCCAGCACCGAGAGCGAGGCCCTTTTGATCAGACAACGGTTCCGCGCCAAGCGCGCCGGAATTGGTCTCGGGCGAGGGCGTAACCGAAGACAGAACCGGCGCGGCAGTTGCCGGGTTGCTGGCTTTTGAAGATGCGGCCGAACTGGCAGCAGAGTTATTGATGGCTGAACTGGAGGGCGTTGCTTGGTCGACAAGCGTTGCGGTCTTGCGCACCGGTGTTGCCGGAACCGCTGGTGCCGAAAGCTGCGCAGGCATCCCGCCCACAACCGGTGCCTGGTTTGAATTCTGACGAATAACGACCACGCCGACCACGACTGAAGCCACCAAAGCCCCGCCGATTGCCAGCTTGCCGGTTGAACCTATTGATGCAAAAAGTGCCATTGATGCCCGCCCTAGACCGCGCGCACCTGCCCAAAATCAAATGCGACCCTGGCAGGGATCACGCCTTGCCCCCTTGATAACAACTCCGTTAAGTCTTTTCCATTGATAAACAACAAAAGGCGCAGGATATGCCTAATTCTTTTCAATCTGTCCAATTCTCGCTCTGCGTCTTTTGCGGATCGCGCATGGGGATCGATGCAGATTTTGGCCAAGCTGCACGCAATCTGGGCGAGGTGCTCGCGCGCAACAAGTGGCGTCTGGTTTATGGCGCGGGCGATGTGGGCTTGATGGGAGAGGTCGCACGCGCAACCCAAGCGCTTGGCGGCGAGACATTCGGCGTGATCCCCGAACATCTAATGAGCTTAGAGGCCGGCAAACACGACCTTTCTCATTTTGTGATCACACAAACTATGCATGAGCGCAAAAAAGTTATGTTCATGAATTCAAACGCAATGGTCATCCTTCCAGGCGGGGCCGGTACGCTGGACGAGTTCTTTGAAGTGGTGACATGGCGTCATCTAGGGCTTCATAGCAAACCAATTTATCTGTTGAATATCAACGGCTACTGGGACGTTCTTCTCACGATGCTCGACCAGATGATCGAGCAGGGTTTTGCCGATAGTAATTTTTGTGATCACATATCGGTGGTTAACACCGTGACAGCGCTTGAACAGGCCTTGAGCGACTATCTGGCCCGTCGCAAGCCCGCGCGCGTGTAAAACGCCAGCGCGATCCAGATCAGGCTAAAGCTCAGGATATGCCAGATGGTCAGCTGCTCTTGAAACAGCAAAACCGCCACCAGAAACTGCATGGTCGGGTTAAGATATTGGATCAACCCAACCGTGGAAAGCGCCAGCCGTTTGGTGGCATATGAAAACAAGATCAACGGCCCTGCCGTGATCAAGCCCGACATAGCCAGCAGAAGCGAATCGCGCCATTCATATCCGAAATACCCGCCCGGACGCCCGGAAACGCCGGTCCAGCCTGCATAATTCACCCCCCATAACCAAATCAGCGCCAATGGCAGCAGCAGCAAAACCTCGCCTGTCACCGAAATCACCGGACCAAGTTCGAGATATTTCTTAATCAAACCATAAGTGCCGAAACTAAACGCTAAAATAAGCGCAATCCACGGGGCCGCGCCAAGCCCGATGGTGAGCACAAGCACGCCAAACACAGCCAAAGCGACGGCCAATATCTGCCCCTTACTTAGGCGCTCGTTAAACACGAAAAAGCCGATGGCAACGGCGACCAGCGGGAAGATATAATAGCCAAGACTGGCCTCGACCGAGCGATCTATTTGCACCGATAATATGAAGGTAAACCAGTTAATCGAGATCATCAGCCCGGCCACCGCGATCAACAAAACCGTTCGCGGTTGCGCCATGGCGCGCAGCAAATCTCGCAGCCGCCCCTGCACCAACAGCACGAGGCTGAACAACAGAAATGACCACAGGGTGCGATGGCTGAGAACCTCGAGCGGCGGCACATGCGCCAGCGCCTTGTAATAGATCGGCGACAGCCCCCAAATCAGGCTGGCCGCAATCATCGCAACAAAACCTTTGGCCGCGTCGCTCATCTCGTATCTTTCAAAAAGAAAACCGCCCCGGTCAGGGACGGCTTGTTATCAAAGGGTTAGGCCCGATTATGCGGCTGCAAGACGGGCGGCCACGTTCTCCCAATTCACCAGATTTTCAAGGAAATTGTTCAGATAAACCGGGCGTTTATTGCGAAAATCGATGTAATAAGAATGCTCCCACACATCACAGCCAAGCAGCGCAGTTTGGCCAAAGCACAGCGGATTAACGCCGTTTTCGGTCTTGGTCACCTTGAGCGCGCCGTCAGTATCAACCACCAGCCAGCACCAGCCAGAGCCGAATTGACCGACCGGCCCCTGCGGCCGCAAATTCGGTCTTCATTTTCTCGACCGAGCCGAACCCGTCTTTGATCCGCGCCTCAAGCTCGCCGGGCATGTCGCGACCCGATGGCCCCATCATCTCCCAAAACTGGTTGTGGTTCCAAAGCTGCGAGATATTGTTGAAAATCCCGTTTTGCGCCACTGAACTGGCGTCATAAGTGCCGGAGATGATCTCTTCCAGCGACTTGTCGGCCCATTCAGTGCCCTCAATCAGCTTGTTGCCGTTGGTCACATAGGCATTGTGGTGCAGGTCGTGGTGAAACTCGAGCGTTTCCTTGCTCATGCCACCCGCGGCCAGCGCATCATGGGCATAAGGAAGATTTGGAAGTTCAAAAGCCATTGGATAAGCCCCCCTGTTTGTTAAAATTATAGAAGCGACCGTGTCGGTCCCGTTCAGGCAAACTCATACTCTGTGTATTGCGAGGTGAAAAGATCAAAAGCCACGCGCGCCTTGCCAAATCCAGCCGAGCTGCTTTTAGTAGCAGGATCAGGACAACAAAGGAGCGCGCGATGAGCGACTATACCACCCCCACCAAGGAGAAATTTCAGGCGTTTGCCGCTCTGGCCGGAACCGGGCCGGTCGAGATGCTCAACCTGATCAAACTGCGCGACGACGCTGTTTACAGCGATGGAACCAAAGCCACGGGGGCCGAAGCTTATCGCACCTATGGGCGCAAAACCGCGCCAATTTTCGCCGCACTGGGTGGCAAGATCATCTGGAGCGGACGGCCTGAAATGATGCTGATCGGACCCGACAGTTTCGAGGACTGGGACATCGCCTTTATCGCCCAATACCCCGACGCAAGCGCGTTCATGACCATGATGCGCGACCCGGAATATCAGGCAGTGACCCATCATCGAACGGCAGCGATCAAAACCTCGCGTCTGATCCGCATGACCCCGATCAGCGCACGCGAGGCATTTGGCGGCTAGAACTGCCCGCCGCAAGGGCCGCTATCGGCTTGACAGGCGGTCTTGCGAACCGGATAGCTGTCGGCGACGCGGGGCCGTGAACCGGGTGAGCGCGTGCAGCAGGAGATAATGCGCCAATGCAAATTGACCAGATATTGCCATCGCTGCAATCTCTTGGCTTGTGGTCCTACTGGATCATCGGTTTGTCGTCGATGTTTGAGGCGTTTTTTCTGACCGGCATATTCATTCCGGGCACTCTTATCGTCGAGGCGGGCGGTATTCTTGTTCAGAGCGGCGCACTGGATTTCTTTGATTTGGCGTGGTTTGTGGCAATTGGCTCGTTTCTGGGCGGCGAGATCAGCTACTGGACCGGCATTTGGGGCGCGCGCGGTCTGAAGGGGCGATGGGAGCCGACCAAATGGAAACATTTCGCGCGTGCCGAGCGCCTGTTTCAGCGTCACGGCGGGGCCAGCCTTGTCATTGGCCGCTTTCTGGGTCCGGTTTCAGGGCTGGTTCCCTTCGCCGCTGCGCTGTCCAATATGGATCGCCGAAAGTTTGTCATCTGGAACGCGATTGCCTCGGTGCCCTATGCGTTGGCGCAGTTGGCCTTCGGCTTTTTCCTTGGCGATGTGTTTTCGCAACTGGGACCGTTAACCACGCGCGAAGTGGCATTCGGGGTTGCTGCCATCGCCGCATTGGGCGTGTTGTGGTATCTGGTCCTTAGAATAGAGCGCTCGCTGCCGTTCGTGTGGTCGGTTCTGCGCTCGATGATGCGCGCAATAGGGGAGAACCCGGATGTGCGCGTCTGGGCGAACCAGCACCCTCGACTGGCCGGTTTTTGTGCCAAAAGATTGGCAACCGGCAGGTTTCAGGGCCTCACGGCGACCCTGCTTGGGGTGACTTTTGCCTATGTGCTGCTGGTGTGGGTCGCGGCGGCTTTTGACTTTCTCATGGCCAATCCGATCGTTCAGACCGATTTGCGGGTGGCCGAACTGGTTCACGGGTTCTGGACGCCGTGGTTGTTGCGCTTTTTCACCCATATCTCCACCCTCGGAGACTGGAAGCTGGTGGCCATTCTCTATGTTGCCGTGGCCGGGGCCTTGCTGTTGCGGGCGCGTTTTGCGATGGCCCTTGCGCTGAGCGTAGCGTTGGTTGGCAACCTCGCTCTGGTAGCCCTGCTCAAAGAGATTTTCAATCGACCGCGCCCGGAGCTGGCCTATTTTATTGAAACCAGCAGCAGCTATCCCTCGGGCAATGCGGCGATCGCTGTGGCATTTTACGGCATGCTGGCCTATATCCTGTGGCGTGGCCGCGTTCTTGGCTCGCTTTCCGCCACACTTGTTGGCGCGACAGTGGCGTTTTTTATTGGTCTCAGCCAGATTTATTTGATCGAGCATTACCTGTCCGATGTGGCCAACGGATATCTGGTCGGTCTCATGTGGTTGCTGATCGGTATTGCGCTGGCGGAGTACCTGCGCCAAAGCCATCCCGATCCCCGCCACCAGACGCCCCGGATGGGGGCATCATGTTTTGCGCCAGCCGGGCTGGTTCTTGTGGCCGTTCTCGGCGCGGGGCTGTTTGATCTGACCTATAGCAAGGCGCTGAACACTCCGCCGCTGAGTGCCAGCAGCCAAACAGTGGCCGACATTCCCGCCTTGTTCAAGCAGGGTAAAATCCCCCCCAACACGGAGTCAATCACCGGAACCAAGCTCGAGCCGGTCAGCATGGTTGTGATCGCGCGCGATGACCTAAGCTTTGTCAATGCGATGGCCCGCGCTGGTTGGATCAGGGCCGATAAACCGAGCCTGACCTCGCTGGCCAAGGCGCTCTGGGCCACCATGACAAACCAAGAGG
>JAADIJ010000105.1:7116-9553 GCA_013151335.1 Alphaproteobacteria bacterium
GTGACAGCACCGGTCACCCCTTATTTCTGGACCCGTCAGCCAAACGACTATGGCTTTCAAAAGCCGACCAAAGACAATACATTGCGCAAAAGACACCATGCGCGTTTCTGGAACACCCGATTGGTGACACCGGATGGCGCGCGTATATTCGTTGGTACCGCCAGTTTTGACGATGGTATGAACTGGAACGGCCTTCATCATATCGACCCCAATATCGACGCCGAGCGGGATATGCTGATCGCTGACCTCAACAAGGTTAATGCGATAAAGACCCTCAGCCGCTTTCAGCTTTCAACGCCGCGTCTGGGGCAAGATGTCGCCGGAGACCCGTGGTTTACCGATGGCAAGGCCATGCTGGTCAGATTGAACTAAGGGCATCCCGATATGGCAGATTTCATCCTTGCAAGTGTGGCTATTTTTCTCGTTGGGGCGGCGCTGTTGCACGTCATAACCATTGTGATCGTGTCTGGCCGCCTGATCCGGTCAACTCGTCCGCAAGCCAACACCAAAGCCACTGAAGGTGTCAGCCTGTTGCGCCCGGTCTGTGGGCTGGATCACGAGTTGGAGGCGACCCTGCGCTCGTCTTTCAGGCTGACATATGAACCTTACGAAATCATTTTCTGTGTGGCCTCCCCTGAGGATGCCGCCCTGCCCCTGCTGCGCAAACTGATCGACGAATATCCTGATATAGATGCCAAGCTGTTGATCGGCGACGAGCGGATCAGCGGCAACCCAAAGCTCAACAATCTGGTCAAGGGCTGGGCGGCGGCGCAATATGACTGGATCGTCATGACCGACAGCAACGTTCTGCTGCCACAAGATTACATGGAAACCCTGCTATCGCGGTGGGATGCACAAACCGGTCTGGTCTCGTCTCCGCCGGTTGGCATTGGTCCCGATGGGCTGTGGGGCGCGCTTGAATGTGCCTTTCTCAACACCTATCAGGCGCGCTGGCAGCTTGTGGCCGATCAGCTTGGGTTTGGCTTTGCTCAAGGCAAGACCCTGTTCTGGCGACGTGATATTCTGGAGAGCGGCGGTGGGCTGGCGGCCTTGGGTCAGGACATGGCCGAGGATGTGGCCTCGACCAAACTGGTGCGCCGGGCTGGCCTGAAGGTTCGCGTGGCCAAGCGCCCGTTTGTGCAGCCTATCGGTCGGCGGCGCTTGCAAGACGTGTGGCAGCGACAGTTGCGCTGGTCGCGAGTGCGCCGGTTGGGGTTCTTGCCGATCTTTCTGCCCGAGCTGTTCAGCGGTGGCGCGGCCCCGCTCATCGCCGCCCTGATACTGATGTGGCAAGGGGCTTTGCCGCCCGCTTGTGTGCTGGCAATCGGATTGCTCTGGTACGGCGCCGAGTTTGTTTTCGCGTGGCTCGCGCGCTGGCCTCACGCACCGCGCGATATTCTGGCATGGGGATTGCGCGACCTCATGATCCCAGCACTTTGGATTGCCGGCTGGGCCAGTAATGATTTCGCCTGGCGCGGCAACGACATGACCGCTGATGAAGCGGGTGATAAATGATCTCGCTGGACTCAATCGTGCAGCTGGTCGAGACCTACGGGCTGTGGTTGATCTTTGTGCTGGCGATCATCGAAGGGCCGATTGTTACCGTGATCGCGGCCTATGTGAGCGCGCTTGGCCGGTTTGATATCTACGCGGTTTATGCGCTGCTGGTCGTGGCCGATCTGGTGGGCGACATGATTTATTACGTCATTGGCCGCTTGGGTCCGCGCTGGCTCTCGCCTTGTTGGCAAGCGCGGCTGGGGCTGAGCCAACAGCGTCTGTCCAGTCTGGAGCAGCATTTTGACGGCCATGGCGGCAAGACGCTGGTCATCGGCAAGCTGACCCATTCTGCCGGCTTGTTCATTCTTGTGGCGGCGGGGGTTTCTAAGATGCCGGTGGGGCGGTTTTTGCTGTTCAACCTGATCGGCACCTTGCCCAAAACAGCGGCGTTCATGGCCATCGGCTATTCGCTGGGCTATGCCTATCAAACTATCGATTCCTATATTTTCCGCACGTCGTTGGTTATCTTGGTGATTGGCGCGCTGATCGCCCTGATCTGGCTGCTGCGAAAACGGCGCAAATCGCGATGACGGACACGCAAACCCAAGCTGTTGGCCCAAAGGTCAGTTGTATCATTCCCGCCTATAACGAGGCTGAGAGAATTGGTGCGGTCATTGCCGCCGTTGCCGGACATCCGCATGTCCTTGAGGTGATCGTAGTCGATGATGCCTCAAGTGACCAGACCGCCCGCGTGGCCGAGAGCTTTGCCAGCGTTCGCGTGATCCGTCTTGCGCAAAACCAGGGCAAAACGCTGGCGCTCAGACGTGCGTTGAGCGAGGCCAAGGGCGCGCTGGTTTTGCTGCTGGACGCCGACCTGCGCGGGCTGGAAGCACGCCATATAACTCGTCTGATAGAGCCGGTTCTGAGGGGGGACGCGGAT
>JAADIJ010000105.1:9614-10059 GCA_013151335.1 Alphaproteobacteria bacterium
GCTTGATTACATCTCCGGCGAGCGGGTGTTTCGCCGCACCTTCCTGACACCGCATCTTGAGCGCTTGCGCAACTTGCCAAAATTCGGGTTCGAAGTGTTCCTTAACGGCTTAATCATAAAGAACAATTACCGTATTTCCGTTATCCGCTGGGATAAGGTAGAAAGCCCGTTCAAGAATAAAAAATACGGGCTTTGGAAGGGTATTTTCGCCGATATCGGTATGCTGCGCGACATCTTCAAAACAGTGCCGCCATTGGCCATATTGCGTCAGATTTACGTGATGCGCCGATTGCGGGTCAAGCCGCGCAGGCCCACGTCATGAGGGGTCAAACTGGCGGCAATTGCTGCCTGAATTTTAGTATCCACTCGTTGGTTCAAACCCCCCGTCTTCCAGACGGGAGTGCTTTAGCGCGAAAGAATCGGCTATAGTTTTATCCTCCAGAAA
>JAADIJ010000209.1 GCA_013151335.1 Alphaproteobacteria bacterium
TCGGGTTGGGTCGAAAATGATTTTTGCATAGCAAAAGAATAGCAAAATCAGATCACCTTGGGAATCGATGAGTTACGCAGAGGTCTCAAGATGGCTAAAACCAGTCATAAATACCTGGCCGAAGCATCGGTATGGTATCTCTATTCACGCTCTGCAGTGGATCGCATATTGAAGTTCAATCCAGAGGCACGGTTTATCGTATGTCTGCGAAATCCGGTAGATATGTTCGCCTCACTTCATCCACAGCAGGTATTTTCCGGACTTGAGGGTGAAAAAGATATCGAGAAGGCCTGGAACCTTTCCGATGCTCGCAAGGCCGGAAGCTTCGCAGGTATTAAGAAAATTCGCGGGAAAGGTGATCCCGGCCATATGGCCTATCAACATTCCTGTTTGCTTGGTCAGCAGGTAGAGGATTTGTTGGCGAAGGTTCCACGCACACATGTAATGTTCTTGCTCATCGAGGATATGAGAGACGCGCCAGAGGTTGTATTTAGCGATATCTGCACATTTCTGGAGATTGAAAACACCGCAAGCTCTACCGATTTTCAGGTGCTGAATACCGCAAGAAAACCTCGGAGCCGAAAAATTAACAAACGGCTTGAATGGCTTGAGCGCAACCGACTGTTGCCCAAACGCTGGATTGAAAAAATGTTCAAGGCAAACATGAGTACGACCGGCAATCCCCCCTTACGGCCCGAATTCAGGGAAATTGTGCGCAAGCATTTCAGGTCGGATGTCGAGTTGCTTCAAAACCTGATTGGTCGAGACCTTTCGCGCTGGCTGGACGACTGATCCAAGCCAGCGGGCCGTGGATCAGATCATCGCCATGCCGCCGTTTACATGCAAAGTCTGTCCGGTGACATAGGCGGCTTCTTGTGAGGCCAGATAAACTGCGGCGGCGGCGATTTCGCTCGCGTTTCCCATGCGACCGGCGGGGATTGCTCCGAGAATACCCTCTTTCTGGGCGTCATTGAGCTTGTCGGTCATGGCCGTGGTGATAAAGCCCGGCGCGATGCAGTTTACAGTGATCCCGCGCGACGCGACCTCGGCGGCAAGCGATTTGGACATGCCGATCATTCCCGCTTTGGAGGCGGCATAATTGGCCTGCCCCGGATTGCCGGTGGTGCCAACCACAGACGAGATATTGATGATCCGCCCCCAACGCGCCTTCATCATCGCGCGCAGGCTGCCGCGACACAGGCGCATGGTTGAGGTGAGGTTAATATCCAGCACCAGGCCCCAATCCTCGTCGGACATGCGCATGAACAGATTGTCCTTGGTCACGCCAGCGTTATTAACCAGAATATCGAGCGAGCCCATCGCCTCGATCGCCTGTTTTGGCAGCGCGGCCACGGCCTCGGCATCCGAGAGGTTGCACGGCAAAACATGGGCGCGATCGCCAAGCTTGGCGGCGAGTGTTTCCAATGGCTCAACTCTGGTGCCAGACAGCGAAACCGTCGCCCCCGCCCCATGCAGAGCGGTCGCGATCGCGCCACCGATACCACCGGACGCGCCGGTTACAAGTGCATTTTTTCCTGTAAGATCAAACATTTCCATCCCCTAGTTCATGTCATTTACGGCTGTGATCACAGCCTCGGGCGTGCCCACGGCAACCGAGGTCGCCTCGCGGTGGATACGCCGGATCATGCCACATAAAGCCTTGCCTGCACCGATTTCGTAAAACCGGTCAACGCCCTCGCCAACCATATATCCAACGCTCTCGCGCCAGCGCACCGAGCCGGTCACCTGCGCAATCAGCAACTCGCGGATTTGATCAGGCTCGCTGACCTTTGCGGCCAGAACATTGGCCACCAGCGGGATTTTGGGCGCTTTAATATCTACATTCGCCAACGCTTCGGTCATAACTTCGGCGGCGGGGGCCATCAATGCGCAGTGAAACGGGGCCGACACCGGCAGCAAAACCGCGCGTTTGGCACCGTGGGCCTTGGCGATATCAAGGGCGCGATTGACCGCCTCGGTGTGGCCCGAGACCACAACCTGCCCCGGATCATTGTCATTTGCAGCCTGACAAACCTGCCCCTGAGCGGCCTCGTCGGCAACCGTACTGGCGGCCTCAAAATCCAGCCCCAGCAGAGCGGCCATCGCGCCAACCCCGACCGGAACCGCTTGCTGCATGGCCTTGCCACGGGTTTTTAACAGGCGCGCCGTGTCTGAAAGCGTTAAGGCCGAGGCGGCGCACAGGGCGGAATATTCCCCCAGCGAATGCCCGGCGACAAAGGCCGCGTCGGTAATACCGACCCCTTCGGCCTCCAGCGCGCGCATCGCCGCCATTGACGTCGCCATCAAGGCCGGTTGGGCGTTTTCCGTCAGCGTCAGTTCGGCGATATCACCGCTCCAGATCAAGCCGGACAGGTCTTGGGACAGGGCGTCATCGACCTCGTCAAACACCGCTTTGGCGGCGGGATAGCTCTCGGCCAGGGATTTTCCCATGCCGATGGCCTGCGCCCCTTGCCCCGGAAATACAAACGCTGCTGTCATGATGCCCCCGATAATCTCGCTGCTACGTCGTGACCTCTAGCCGCCAGAACGGGGTGCGTCCAGACGAAAAAAGGCAGGCACCAAGCGGCACCTGCCCGTTAATCGCGGTGAATGTGGCCTCAGGCGAACTGCACGTCGTGCCCGTTGCCGCCGGTCAAATAGTCGTAATCATGCAAGTCGTTGAACGAGGATTCCTCGTCGCTGGAGCTGTCCTTTTTGTCGCTCTCACTTTTATCGCTGCTGGTGCTGCCGCTGGCGCTGTCATTGTCCACCTTGTCGCCACTGCTGCTGCCACTGGAGCTGTCGTCATCGGCGCTGCTTTTCTTTTTAACGCTTTCGCTATTATCGCCGCTGGAACTGCCGCTGGAGCTGTCGTTATCCACCTTGTCGCCACTGCTGCTGCCGCTGGAGCTGTCGTCATCGGCGCTGCTGTTGGAGCTGTTGTCGGTGCCGTCGGTGCCGTCAACCGAAGCCACGTCGGTCCCGTCGCTGGCCCCTGTGTCGGTTCCTGATGTGTCGGTGCCTGAGGTGTCGGTTCCGGTCGCGCCTGTGCCTGAGGTGTCGGTGTCGGTCGCGCCGGTTCCGGTCGTGCCTGTGCCTGTTGTGCCGGTTCCGGTCGTACCCGTTACGCCCGTCCCTCCGGTACCCGTCCCTCCGGTGCCAGTAGTGCCGCCGCCTGTGGTCCCTCCCCCGGTAGTGCCGCCACCGCCAATATTAACGGTTACCGAGGCGTATTTCGGATTGGTGGCACTTGAGGAGATGCCCAAGGTTTGCTTGCGATCATTGGCAAGGGTCTTGGCCCCACTCGAATAATTGCTGACGGCCAGCAGTGCAATCAGCACCACTCCGGCGGTTAGCACGATGTGATCTACGGTAATCGCGCCCATTTCGTCACGCACAAATTTATGCACCAGCCGGTCGAGACGATTTTTGCCAGACTTTGCCTGTGTAGGTTTGATGTATTTTATCATGTTAAGAACCTCGCTTGCCCCATCCTCGGTTTTGGTTCGAATGATCCTGCGGCCACCTCTAGGAAAGACATCGCCGGTGAGATCATGTCACTCGGTATTCAGTATGGGCGTGAAAACGGCGAGACTATGGCGTAAATAAGGAATCAATGGAGAGTTTTAAGCTTTTGATTAACCGTCACTCTTGGATTTCTTTTTATCAGACGACTTTTTATCCGAGGTTTTTTTGTGGGTTGAGGTTTTTTTCGCAGCCTTCTTCGCAGACTTAAGCGCCACTTTTGCCGATTTATTGGCCGTCTTGGCGGTCTTCAATGAGGATTTAGCCGATTTAAGCGACTTCTTGGCCAAGACGAGTTTGGCCTTTGCTGCCGATTTATCAGCACCGCTTGCCGATTTGAACGCGGCCTTTGCTGCCGAGACTGCCGATTTAGCGGCCGAAACCAGCGCTTTTGCCGAGTTCAGCTTGGCCAAAGCGGCCTTGGCGTTGTTGGAGGCAATTTGCAGCGCGGTTAACGTGGTGCTGCCGACGCCCGTCGTGCCAAACCTGTCAAACCACGAACCATTGCCCGAAACGACTGAACTCATCGACGTCATCTGCGCCGATATCGCGTTTGACTTATTGTTCAGCCCGCTGCTGACATTGCCAACCGCCGCCATCCCCAGCCCCACCACTGCCGCGATCAGCACGACCATGTCAACGGTGACGGCTCCGGCCTGGTTCGCCAGAAAGCCTCGTATTTTGTGTTTCATATGTCTCATGTCGCACCTCGCCGGTTGCCACCGAAACTAAAAATCCACCAAGCTCGGCACTCCACCCAATGTTCACAGCCGTTTGCGGCCAAAATACTTTTACCTGATTGAGCTAGGTCAAAAATTGCGGCACAATTTAGACAAATACACGTTAAAATAGAGGTAGTTCACCCATACTACCCCCACATTCCTGGCGCCAAATGCACGCTTGCACCTGCGCACCAAACCGCTATAACGCCCCATCTTCCGTAAAAAGATTGACGCGGATGCCACTCGTATGCGGCCAACGGAAGATTTCACGGCCCGCATTTTGAAGCACGCTTGAAAAAGGAACTCTATTATGGCGCTCTATGAGCACGTAATGATTGCGCGGCAGGACTTGTCCACCACGCAGGCAGAGGGATTGGTCGAACATTTCGGCGCGATCCTGTCTGACAATGGCGGCAAAGTCGTTGACAGCGAATATTGGGGCCTGAAAACCATGGCCTACAAGATCAACAAAAACCGTAAAGGCCATTACGCCTTCATCAAATCCGACGCGCCCGCTCCGGCCGTGCAGGAAATGGAGCGTCTGATGCGTCTTCATGAAGACGTGATGCGGGTTCTGACCATCAAGGTCGACGCCCATGAAGAAGGACCCTCCGTGGTCATTCAAGCCAAAAATTCACGCGACGAACGCGGCCCTCGTGGCCCGCGCCGCACTTGATCGGAAAGGATGCTAGATCATGGCTAATAAACCGTTTTTCCGCCGTCGCAAATCCTGCCCGTTCTCGGGTGATAATGCGCCAAAAATCGACTATAAAGACACGAAACTGCTGCAACGCTATATTTCCGAGCGTGGCAAGATCGTGCCCAGCCGTATCACCGCCGTTTCGGCCAAGAAGCAACGGGAACTGGCACGCGCAATCAAACGCGCCCGCTTCCTCGCCCTTCTGCCATATGCTGTGAAATAGGGAGCGCAACCAATGGATGTTATTCTTCTTGAACGCGTGGCCAAGCTTGGTCAGATGGGCGATGTTGTGTCTGTCAAACAGGGCTATGCACGCAATTTCCTGCTGCCCCAAGGCAAGGCTCTTCGCGCGACCGACAAGAACGTCACGCATTTTGAGGGCCAAAAAGCCCAGCTTCAGGCGCAAAACCTTGAGGCCAAAGGCGAGGCCGACGCGGTTGCTGCCAAGCTTGATGGCGAGCAGTTCATCGTGATCCGCTCGGCCTCTGACGCCGGCTCGCTTTACGGTTCTGTCAGCATTCGCGACGCGGCCGAAGCTGCCACCGAAGGCGGCTTTACCGTTGACAAAAAGCAGATCGTGCTTGACCGCCCGATCAAAGAGCTTGGAGTTCACGATGTGACCGTCGTGCTGCACCCCGAAGTCTCGTGCAAAATCTCGCTTAACGTGGCGCGCTCGACCGAAGAGGCCGAATTGCAAGCCAGTGGCAAGTCCATTCAGGACCTCGCCGCCGAAGCCGAAGCCGAAGCCGAGTTTGAAATCGCCGAGTTGTTTGACGACATGGGCGCCGCCGCCAATGAAGAGTTTGGCGATGATGATGGCGCACCTGCCGCGGCAAGCGATGCTGAAAGCGGCGCCGAAAGCGAAGGCGACGACGAGGCAAACTAAGCCTCTGACAAACCAAATACGACCAAGGGCCGCCCCGAGATCATTCTTCGGGCGGCCCTTTTTGTTGGGTGAACAACTCGTCACGTTCTGGCTCTGACAGAACGCTGATCGGCACCACATGACTGTGGATTGAAAACACCACCGCGCCGGTGATTGGCAGTTTGAGCAGACATTGCCGCTCGACCCGCACCCAAAGATCACCAGCGCTCTCGGCCTGACGACGGTTATTCTCAACGCGCGGCTGAAACAAATCGGGATTGGCATAGGTCAGAAAATTGGCGCGCCACATGGGCCGCTCGGGCTTGATATGGTCAAACAAGCGCTGCACCCGCCGCGCCAGATCGTCGGTATATTCCGCCACCGGCGTATGAATGCCCACAAGGTTCTTGCCAAATTTTTCGGCCAGAGACCAGCTCGCCGGAAAGCACAAAACCCCGGCGGTCAGAAGATGCTCGTCGCCCTGCCCCTCCATCAGGATCAGATCCTCTTGCACAAGGCGCGCGGCGGTGATCAGCGGCTCTGCTTGGTTAATCCCGATGCGGCGACCATCCTGGCAGATCACGTGGTCGCGCGAAACCTCAAAGCCGTCAAGCGCGCCAACCTCATTAAGGATCATCGCCAGCAGCTCTTGCGCGGCGGGGAGGGCCTGCGCGTTTTGGCGATAAACCTCGTCCAAACGCTCGGCCAGCAACTGCTCGCGATAGGCCATTTGCGCGCCATAAACCTCATCCACCCACAGCCAGTCGCCGGGCGCGAGCGAATTTATGCCGGGAAGTCGTCGGGTTTTTTGCTCCATCCACGGCTTTATCGGCAGCGAGTTTTGACATATTTCGCGCAAGTTTTTTCACCTTTTCGCGTGGTTCATGGTCGCCGCAACTCTGCACAGCCAACCGATGATTGGCAAGACGGGGCGAAATCATTCTTCACCTTGCCGTGACAGAGCCGCCGCCCTCCTTGCGCCCAAGCGCGCCTGCCCCCATTCTTGGCTCAGCCGCTCTGATTTCAATCGCGGCAAAGATGACAAGGACCGAGAAATGCCCAGCGAAAAGATCACCTTCCAAGGCCATTCCGGCGAAAATCTTGCCGCGCGTCTGGACCTCCCCGAAGGCCCGCATCTGGCAACCGCGATTTTCGCCCATTGTTTCACCTGCTCCAAGGACATCCCCGCCGCGCGGCGAATTTCGCAACGTCTGGCGGCAATGGGGATCGCGGTTTTACGATTTGATTTCACGGGGTTAGGCCATTCCGAGGGCGAGTTTGAGAACACTCATTTCTCCAGCAATGTCGCCGATCTTGTTCTCGCGGCGGCTTATCTGAGCGATAAGGGCATGGCCCCGAGCCTGCTGATAGGCCATTCCCTTGGCGGGGCAGCCGTGTTGAAAGCCGCGCCTGAAATCCCCTCGATCAAAGCGGTTGCCACCATCGGCGCGCCGTTTGATCCCGAGCATGTTACCCATAATTTTTGCACCTGCATCAGCGATATTCAGCGCGACGGGCAAGCGAAGGTCAATCTTGGCGGGCGGCCTTTCACCATTCGCAAAGAGTTTCTTGACGATGTTTCGGCCACGCAACTGGCTCCGGTGATCGCCAATCTTAAAAAGGCTTTGCTGGTTCTACACGCGCCGACCGATACCTATGTAGGTATCGAAAACGCGTCAGAGATTTTCATGGCGGCCAAACATCCCAAAAGCT
>JAADIJ010000068.1 GCA_013151335.1 Alphaproteobacteria bacterium
CGCACCACGATTGAGGCAGTTTTCGAGGAGGAGTTGGAGCAGTTTCTGGGCCGCTGCCGCTATCGGCGAGGAGGAGCGGCGGCAAAGGGTTGCCAGCCAAGATGACATTGGAGATGTGGCGGTAACCGACATTGACCAACGCGACATCCGCGACACGCTTGCGCCTATCTGGCACACAAAGGCCGATACGGCACGCAAAGCGCTGAACCGGCTTGCAATCGTGCTGCGGCATGCTGCGGCGCTGGGCTTGGACGTGGATCTGCAAGCGACCGACAAGGCCAAGGCGCTCTTGGGCAAGTCCCGCCATGTCGCAAAACACATTCCCGCCATGGCGTGGGCTGATGTTTCCTGCTTCTTTGCCAGCCTTTCAGAACCGACGCTAACACATCTGGCCTTGCGGCTTTTGGTTTTGACTGGCGTGCGCTCAAACCCGCTACGGCATATCCGGCTGGAACAGATCGAGGGTAATATTTGGACGGTGCCCGGTGAAAATATGAAGGGCCGCAAGGGTGTGACCGAAGCCTTTCGGGTGCCGCTTTCGACCGACGCCCAACGCGTTATTGATCTGGTCCGACCACATGCTCGAAACGGCTATCTGTTTTCGAACACTCGGGGCGGCGTGATAAGTGACATGACCCTTTCAAGGCACATGGCGCGACGTGGCTTGGAGGCGCGCCCACACGGTTTTCGCACGTCGCTGAGAACGTGGCTGGCCGAGGCGACTGACGCCCCGCATGAGGTTGCAGAGGCGATGCTGGCGCATACGGTGGATAGCGGCGTCGTGCGTGCCTACCGCAGAACGGATTTTCTGGAACAACGGCGCGCGCTGGCCGAACGCTGTGACCTGCCCCCATCGTGAGGGCCACTTATAAGTAGACACTGTTCCTCTTCTGTTTGCCATTATTCGGCGGCGTGAGCAATGGGCGGTGGCGCGGAGCCCTCAGGGAGCTCAAGCGCCAATGCCCATTGCGGTTTATGGAAGGGCCTGTTTGCGGCAAACTCTTCCGGGGTTTGATAATTCAGCGAACTGTGGGGCCGGTTCTGGTTGTAATCGAGGCGCCAGTTCTCGATGATCCTTTCAGCCTCGGCCAAGGTGGTGAACCAGTTCAAGTTCAGGCATTCTTCGCGAAACCGGCCATTGAAACTCTCGATATAGGCGTTTTGGGTCGGCTTTCCGGGGTCGATGAAATAGAGCTGTACGCCATGATCATCGGCCCAGCCATCAAGGGCGCGGCCACGGAACTCAGGGCCGTCGACGGTCAGAACATCGGGATATCCGCGTTCCCGCGCCACCCGTTCCAACATTTTTACCACCCGGGAGCCCGGGATCGACAGGGCCACATCAATGGCCGGGCATTCGCGGGTGCAGTCGTCATCGTTGTCTTTCGTGCGTCTTTTATTCTTGGGTGTCCCGACCTCGTTAATGACCCAAGGGTTTTGATAGGGCCTGCCGCCCTTCGCCCTGAGGAACCTCTTTTCTGTGATGGCCCAAGTCCACAGCCCACGCATCAGCGTCATGTGCTTGCTGATGGTTTGCGGTCTCAGTCCCTTAGCGTCGAGCAAATATGCGGTCCTGAAACCAAACACCTTATCCTCGGACACATCATTGAGCGTTTGGGCCTCCCCTCCAAGGAAGGCAATCAAATGACGGACAGAGGTTCTCACGTCCAAGGCGGTTGTTTTCGCCAACGGCTTGTTATTGAAGCGGTTGCCCTCTTTACGTTCATCCAGATACTGCTCCATGGCTTTCTCGATAAGCATGGCCCCTTTGAACACGACATCTGCGAATGACTTTGCTGCTTTCTCGTGACCATTGCGGCCCGCTTTCTCAAGCTCGTCCAGAAGTACATGATCAAAAGCAGTTGTGTCTTTCACTCCCTGCCGCATCTCAAGCCAGTCCTTGGCGTTCTCCGGTGACAGATCAATGATGTGCCCAGCGCCTTGTAGGCCCTTGCCCTGACGCGCCTCCGCTTCTAGCCGTCTGGACCTGCCCAAGATAAACATCACGCAAGCGTAAGGCATCAGCATGGCGTCTTGTGCCAAGCCCTAGCTTGATCTCCTTCCCGAATGGCCGCCCAGTCAGAGGATTGTCGGAGCCGACCAGAGCCTCAGGTGTCACCATACGGAACGCATAGCCTTTGCTACGGGGTTTGCTCAGATAGGTCATGTCAGGCAGCCCAACTTCGGGTAGCTTGTGCCACTGCCCGGGCAGCGCCTCGACGGCCTTACGAACATCTTCGGGCATATCCACGACTTTGATCTCTCTACGCCAAGTGTAAAACCGCTGCTCAGCGTCTGGTCGGTCCTGCTGTTCGATCGAGACTTTGCAAGCGCGCCACTGCCCACCCAAGGCCTGAGTGATCTCCCGTGAAAAAGTTTGACTCGCATCTGGGGTCGAAATAGCTAAGTGTTTGAGCTTGTCTAGGAACAGCAGTGCATTTGTGTCGATCTCAGCCAAGCGCCTTTCAACCAAAGAAGCTGATGCCACTGATTTCAATGGCAATGCAACCACCGTTGAGTAACCTTCTGCCTCCAAACTTTTGATTGTATCCGAGCGGTCATGTCTCAGCAGTGGCGATGGCAACAAATAAGGAGACAGGTAGCCCAACTGGGCGCGAACCCACTCTTGACAGGACATTTCTGCAGTTTCCGCCTGCAGTATCACATTCAAGCGAAACTTTTTGCGTAGTTTATCATCCCAATCCAAGATCGCATCAAACCAAGAGGTCGACGATGGAAAATTCTCATTTTCGAGCAAGGCCATGATCGGCTTGAAAAGCGAATGGACGAACCCCGGACTGAAGCCAAAACAATAACCGTCAAAGCGCTCGCTACACACGTCATACCGCGACCAGATTTCAGGGCTATCACAAATTTCGAGAACGCTGCGAAACCCGATACCCTTATTGCCTATCGAAGTTTCAGGGCTCTTGTCGCTTTGCCCGAGCTGCGACACGCTGAAAAAATTGCTCTCAGAAAATGGCAAGCCGTCATTTGCAACATACAGTGTGCCAAAATCGCGATCATCCACCAAACAAAGCTTAATCCTTCCCTTGCCTCGTTCAGGCTCCGCCGCACAAGCGAGAGCATCATATGCGTTTTGGATCAGTTCTATAGCGAAACGTCCGTGATACTGGTGCTGAACTTGCTCGGTCAGGCTGTGTACAGTACGGTAATTCGATACGCCCTCAGCCAATTCATAGAGAAAACTCCGCAACTTACTTCCCGTGACACCTCTGACGGCTTCGGCAGTGCTGGATAAAACATATTGTTCGCTGAGGTTCATTTGAAATCCAGTTTTTCTGGTGTCGCATTTTGGTGTCGGTTTTGCGATGTTATTTGATTTACCATCTCACCCATGAACTTTGATCCTCCTGCTCAAACTTGCTCACCAGCAGAAACGACTTTGAACGCTAATTTCTGCCCACCAAGTTCGCGAAAAGCACGTTGCCGGCAGCTAAGGACAATAATTTGCAGGTCACCTGCTTGCCTGTGCAGGGCATCAAACATGCATTCGATTCTGTCGTCATCCGTGTAAACCAGCGCGTCATCCAAAATGATAGGGGCATGTCGCCCACCAGAGGCGAGTAACCGCGCAAATGCCAGACGGACCAGCAGTGCTATTTGTTCCCTGGTGCCCCCTGACAGGACATCAATGCTTTCTTCCTGTCCGTCACGGATCAGAGCCGTGGGCAAGATGCTGTCTCCGTCAAATTTCAGCTCGGCGTCGGGCCAGAGCAATTTGAGGAGCGGTTTCAGCTCAGAAATCACCGGCTCAAAATACCGGTCCCTTGCGGTGGTGCGCGCGGCATCAAGCGTTTTGGCAAGTTCCTTCAGGACCTCAACTTCAAATCGCAAAGCCGCAAGCGTTTTTTCAGCAACACCGAGACGGATTCTCACATCGGCGAGATATTCATGGACACCTTCACCTGGCGCAGGGCAACTTCATGGGCTTTGGTGGCGGCGGAAAGACGCTGTTCACGGCCAGAAATCACATCTGTATCCTGAAGCTCGGCAAGCGTCTTTTTTATTTCGCGCCGCAGGGAAATTGCCTCGAAAAGCTCTTGTGCCGTTTCTGCCAAATCGCTCTTGCGTTGCGCAAGATCGGCCACTTCCTTTTCGGCAATATCCATTGGGCCGTTTTTCAACACCCGCCCGGTCGCCGTGACATACTTGCCCAGATCATCCTGACAGCGGTCAATTGCGATAGCCTCGGGCTTGGCGACAAAGGTTTCAAGCCGCCCGCGCGCCGCCCGCGCATAGGCGCTGTAATCCTTCAGGCGCAATGTGGCGCGTTCACCACTGCCCAGTTCCACATGGGCATATTCGGGCATCACCCCCTGAATTTCCGCCAGCAGGTCGGAATAGAGCACCAGTTGCAGCACATGTTTGGGGTGCGGCGTGCGTTTCAGCTTGGTATCGGCCACCTCATAGCTGAAATTCCCCAGCGTTGAGGGCCGCGCCACACGTTCCAGAAAATCCGACCAGCCGCCCCAGTTGCCCGACAGGAACGCGCCCTGAAAGATCACATCCAGCCCCTTGGCCAGAACCTTTCGGGTTTCGGCCGCGTTGACCACAAGGTTTCCGCTGTCGATTTCAATAACCCGCCGCCCTTGCGCTTTCAGCTTTTCCAGATGTGCGGCCTCGTGGGCATTGCCCTGTTTTTGCAACAGCGCGGCATCCTCGCTGTCCGCGCGCGGCTGCGGCCCTTCCCCACGCATCCGCGCCATATCCAGCACCGTCGCATGTTTGCACCCTGTAAATTTCATAAGGTCGGATGCCGAAAACAGGGTATGATCTTTAAATTTTCTCACAACGGCTCTTTTACAATTTATAAATACACGCACATTTCTCGTCCGAAATTCAGTTAACCGTAACCTTGACATGCTTAATCCCAAGTCGTTTTCTCAGCGCTTCCAGTTCGCCTCTCAGTTTGCGTTCAGTGACAAGCACGGGCGTGACGGACGCCTTTACAGGCAATTCCTGCGCCTTCTGCACAGCGCGATACTTGACACATTGGTATAGACCGCGCCGTAGATCATCGTCTGTGGAAATGAACGATTTGACTTCAACGGGGTAAAAAGAGTTGCCGTCAGAAAACATCACATCGACAACATCACCCGAAAGAAGGGGCGCTTCGATAATCACTTTATCAAAACCTTCGGGAACTCCAATTTTTTTTGGGTTTTCTGCTACCCAGTTTTTTAGGGCTTTGTGCGCATCACTTTCACCGCCGCCATAGCCCCTTCCTGCACCTTCCTTGATTTCCTCTTCGGGGTAATTTTCAATAGCGGACTCTCCGAAAAGCTCTTGGTAGATTTCATTCCACTTAGAATAACCACGGACTTCTTGTCGAATTTTTTCAACAATTTTCAACTTCTTCTTGTTGGGAGACCTCTGCGTAACTCATCGATTCCCAAGGTGATCTGATTTTGCTATTCTTTTGCTATGCAAAAATCATTTTCGACCCAACCCGAACTA
>JAADIJ010000035.1 GCA_013151335.1 Alphaproteobacteria bacterium
GCTTGAGGATGGCAACGGCCTTGATGTTGTTGAAATCCTGCGCGAAAAGCGCCCCGACGCCAAGATCGTAGTGCTGACAGGATACGGCGCGATTGCCACGGCGGTTGCGGCGGTCAAGATCGGGGCCACGGATTACCTCTCAAAACCCGCCGATGCCAATGACGTGACGGCGGCGCTGCTTGCCGGTGTCGATGATCGTCCCCCGCCGCCCGAAAACCCCATGTCGGCAGATCGGGTGCGTTGGGAGCATATTCAGCGGGTGTTTGAGCTTTGTGATCGTAACGTCAGCGAGACCGCGCGGCGGCTGAACATGCACCGACGCACCTTGCAGCGGATCTTGGCCAAACGCTCGCCAAGATAGGCCAAACCATCAATTTTTGGTGAGGCTAGGTTTGAGTATTTTTGGAACAATGAAACTCAGCCGAGCATATTAAGCAGCATTTGATGGCGGGCGCTGAAATCCTGTTTGACCTGTGAGGGCGCGCGCAGGGCGATTTTCAGAGTGTTGGCAATATTGGAGGTTGGCTTGGCGAACAGCTTATCCGCCTCGCCGCGATCAAATCCGGCGATTTGCACGGCCTCCATCCAAGCCGAAATTCTGTCAGCGCGCTTGATCTGCTTTTTGATGGCTACGGGCAGCACCGCAGGCAAACCAAACCGCAGATGGATCGCGGCCATCAGTCGATCATCAAGCTCTTTATATCCGGGACCGACCGCTGCCTTAACCGGCGAAATCATATCGCCAATCACAAATTCCGGCGCATCGTGAAGCAGCGCCGCCAGCCGCCATTTAATCGCTGCCTTGGGATACAGGACGTGAAAAATCTCCTCCACCAGCAGCGAATGTTCGGCCACCGAATAGGGAAACTCGCCAATCGTCTGCCCGTTCCAGCGCGCCTGAAACGACAGGCCACGGGCAATGTCCTCGATCTCTATATCAAGCGGCGAAGGGTCGAGCAGATCAAGCCTGCGACCGGACAGCATGCGCTGCCATGCACGAGGATATTTGGGCGACATCACGGACCTTTTTATATCGGAGCATTTTCTAACCACAGGCAAACCCCATTGTCGAGGTCGATGCCGGGTGTTATGGCAGCCTCCAGACGGATTTTGCCGGACGGATTTTGAAGGAATCGCTCCCATGACCACCAACTATATTGTCAAAGACATCTCGCTTGCTGATTTTGGCCGCAAGGAGTTGGATATTGCCGAAACCGAAATGCCGGGGCTGATGGCTCTGCGCGAGGAGTTTGGCGCGAGCAAACCGCTCAAAGGTGCGCGGATCGCAGGCAGCCTGCACATGACCATCCAGACGGCTGTGTTGATCGAAACGCTGGTGGCGCTGGGGGCGCAAGTTCGCTGGGCATCTTGCAATATCTATTCGACACAGGATCATGCGGCTGCGGCGATTGCAGCTTCTGGCGTGCCGGTATTCGCCATCAAGGGCCAGTCACTGGTTGAACATTGGGATTATCAGGACCGTATATTCCTGTTCGAGGAAGGGACGTGCAACCTGATTCTCGACGATGGTGGTGATGCGACGCTTTACATATTGCTTGGCGCGCGCGCCGAAGCCGGAGAGACCAGCCTGCTGGAAACCCCGCATTCTGAAGAAGAAGAAGCGATTTTCGCGCAGATCAAAAAACGCATGGCCCAAAGCCCCGGCTGGTTCACCAAACAGCGCGACGCGATCAAAGGCGTCTCTGAGGAAACCACCACCGGCGTTCATCGCTTGTACGAATTGGTAAAAACCGGCCACCTGCCGTTTCCTGCCATCAACGTCAATGACAGCGTGACCAAGTCGAAATTCGACAATAAATACGGCGTTAAGGAATCACTGGTAGACGGAATTCGCCGCGCCACCGACACCATGCTGGCCGGTAAAACCGCCGTGGTTTGCGGCTATGGCGACGTGGGCAAAGGCTCGGCTGCCTCGTTGCAAGGGGCTGGCGCGCGCGTCAAAGTGACCGAAGTCGATCCGATCTGCGCACTCCAAGCAGCGATGGACGGCTTTGAGGTCGTCACACTGGAGGCCGCGGTCAAAGACGCCGACGTTTTCATCACCACCACCGGCAATAAGGACATCATTCGTATCGAGCATATGCGCGAGATGAAGGACATGGCCATCGTCGGCAATATCGGCCATTTCGACAATGAAATTCAGGTCGCGGCGCTGAGAAACCACAAATGGACCAACATCAAAGATCAGGTGGACATGATCGAAATGCCCTCGGGCAATCGCATCATTCTGCTGTCTCAGGGACGCCTTTTGAACCTCGGCAACGCCACGGGCCACCCGTCATTCGTGATGAGCGCGAGCTTTACCAATCAGGTTCTGGCGCAGATGGAGCTGTGGGCAAATGATGGCCAATACGAAAAGGACGTCTACATTTTACCCAAACATCTCGACGAAAAAGTCGCGCGCTTGCATCTGGCCAAGATCGGCGTGACGCTGACCACGCTTAGCAAAGAGCAGGCCGATTATATTGGGGTAACACCTGAAGGCCCGTTCAAGCCCGAGCATTACCGGTACTGATATATTCCCGCCAATTTGCGGCTAAGAACAAAGCCCGCCCTGCACAATGCAAGGCGGGCTTTTTTGTTTAGACGGGGTTCAAGCCTCGCCAATACCGAACGTCTCGACCACATAGTCGATGTCTTTGTCGCCACGACCCGACAGGTTCATCAGGATCGATTTGCCCGGATGGTTCGGGGCCTCGCGCATAGCAAACGCCAACGCATGCGCGCTTTCAAGCGCCGGAATGATCCCCTCCTGACGCGACAAAGCGTAAAACGCATCAAGCGCCTCTTTGTCATTGGCCGAGGTGTAATTCACCCGCCCAGTCTTGTGCAAAAACGCATGCTCCGGCCCAACCCCGGGATAATCAAGGCCCGATGCGATGGTGTGAACCGGCGCAGGATCGCCGTTTTCGTCCTTTAGCAGCAGCGTGTGAAAACCGTGAATATCGCCGTCAACGCCGTACGTGATTGTCGCCGCATGATCGCCAAGATTAGACGACGTGCCCATCGGCTCGACCCCGTAAAACTCGATCCCGTCATCCTCGAAAAAGCCGGAAAACAGCCCCATCGCGTTAGAGCCACCACCAACACAAGCGGTAACAATATCGGGCAATTCACCAGTCATATCAATGAATTGCTCACGCGCCTCAACCCCGACAACATGCTGAAAATCGCGCACCATCATCGGATAAGGATGCGGCCCCACAACCGAGCCGATGGCGAACAGCGCGTGATCAGCTTGGGGAACATAGGCCTGAAACGCGCTGTCCACGGCCTCTTTCAAAGAGCGGCCGCCAAAATCGACCGGCACGACAGTCGCGCCCAAAAGCTTCATCCGCGTGACATTCGGCGCCTCCTTTTCAATGTCGATCTCGCCCATGTGAATTTCACATTCCATGCCGAAATAAGCCGCAGCAGTGGCCAGCGCCACCCCGTGTTGCCCGGCCCCGGTTTCAGCCATCAGCTTGGTCTTACCCATATGTTTGGCCAGCAATCCCTCGGCCATGCAGTGGTTCAACTTATGCGCGCCAGTGTGGTTCAAATCCTCGCGCTTGGCGTAAATCTGCGCCCCTCCGCAAGCGTCCGAGATGTTTTTGAGATAAGAAATCGGCGTCGGGCGACCCTGAAAATGTTTGCGGATATAACGCAAGTCACGAATAAACTCGGCTGATTTTGAAATCTTGTCATAAGCCTCGCGAATTTCCTTGAAATGCGGCACCAGTGGTGGCGGCAATTCAGCTCCACCGTAATCTCCAAAAAAACCGTCGCGATCCGGGTGGGATTTTAGGTAAGATGTCATCGTTCTGTTATTCCTCTTGTTGAAATCAAGGTGATCAGGCCAAAATTTTCCAGCAAAAACAAGGAGAAATCTGGGCCGTTGCGAAATTGTAGCAAAGCAGGATCAGTGTGACCGCATCGACCATGCTGGCTCGACTTACAATTCGTTAACGTTAACATACTGATAACAGCTAAAATTTTTCATATATTGGGTTTGCCACACCTAATAAACTCGCCTAATGTCCATCCATCGGGCCAGTATGGCCGGGACTTTTCAAGGAGCGTGTGGCGCGAAAGCGAAACGCACGTGGGGTGATGGAGGGTCTCAAGGGGTTGGGACCCTCCGATTTCCGACAGCGTGGGAGTGTCTGAAACTCTGTGTATGGGGTTCAGTCCATGCGGGTTTCACGGGTCACTTATTGAACCGTTCGGGATATAGGATAGCGAATT
>JAADIJ010000201.1 GCA_013151335.1 Alphaproteobacteria bacterium
TCAGACGGCCAACCCAAGCTCGGATTGCCCAGCGATGGAGACAGTCTTGCCATCCCTATGAATGGCGCACCGTCTACGATCATCATCAAGCCGGATAATTTAAATCTAGAGGGAATTGTTGAAAATGAAGCTTACTGCCTGACATTGGCAAGGCTGATTGGAATACCGACTGCCGAGGTCGGTATTATTAATGCCGAAGGGCGAACCGCATTGGCAATTACGAGGTATGACAGAAAAATGCGAAAAAATGGATCAATAAGACGACTTCATCAGGAAGACTTTACGCAGGCTAACGGTATTTTCCCCCATCAAAAATATGAACAGGGAACTGTTGCGGGGCTGAATATGGCGACATTACTCAGAACCGGTCAGCACCTACCAGCAGGAGATGCACTAAAGCTTCATGATCAAGTGATCTTCAATATCCTCGTCGCGAACACCGATGCTCATGCCAAGAATTATTCCATGATTTTATCTGGTGGTCCGGCTCTTGCGCCGCTCTATGATGTGTCATCTGTTCTGATTTGGGATCATGTTAATCAATACCACGCACAAAAACTGGCCGGTCGTAAACGTAAACCAGAGGACATGGCGCGGCGACATTGGGATCAAATTGCAAAAGGTGCTGGGCTTAGCCCACGGGGTGTTAGGCTGCGGGTTCAGGAATTGGTGGATACCATGGTTGCCGCTCGGGTTGAAGCCACCGCTATCGTATCTGACCAGCAAGGGGCCGTGTCCAAGGTCGTAGAGCATGTTGCTGTACTAATTGAAGAGAATGCCCTTCGTATAGCGGGGCGGTTACCCTAAAAGATGTGTGAATTCTTTAGCGCTAAAAATGAGGGGATTACCCAGTCCTGCTTACTGAGAAGATTTTTCCGCAACGATATCGCAATGAAACTGCCAATATCCGGCCCACTGAACTAAAACGTACATCAAGAAACAAAGGGGTTTGACTCTACCCGAAACTCCGAAATCGCCTTCGGGAGGCAGGGGCCGGAGGTTCGAATCCTCTCACTCCGACCAATCAAATCAAACACTTACGCGAGATTCCGACTGTGATTTATTCGGTTATATCTGTGACTCGCCACAACAACGAGCCGATTCCGGTGCAAAATGTGAGTTGCTGCGCGAACTGATTGGCGAGTCACCACCACCGGAAAAAGAAAAATCCGCGCTGGCTGGCACCAAGCGCGGACTTAAAAATATAGCGGACATCGAAAACCACTGCCAGCAACATACAATGGTTTCCGCTCTCGATCAACCTTTGAAAATTTCGCTATGCCGGAACCTAACCGACACCGCGCCAGCGATCGAACATTTGACCCTGCGCCAGTTTGCCAGCAAGATGGCCGACGCGAAGGCGGACACAAAGAAATCATTGCCGCTGGTCAAGCTCGGCTCATTCAAAGGCGGGGTTGCGGCCAAAAACCTTGAATCGATCAGCGGCGTTGAAGGCGACTATGACGCGGGGCTTGTCAGCGTTGATGGAGCTGAGGCCAGGTTGCGCGCCGCCAATGTCGCCGCCCTGATCTATACGTCTGCCAGCCATACCTCCGACAAGCCGCGCTGGCGCGTATTATGCCCAACGTCGAAGCCTTTGCCACCGGCTGACCGCCTCGCCCTGATCGAGCGCGTTAACGGCGCTCTTGGCGGCATCTTGGCAGATGAATCTTTCCGACCTGCGCAGCGTTATTTTTATGGTAATTGCGCAACCGCTTGGCCCGCCGATGTTCGATTGATCGACGGACGTTCTATTGATGCTACTGATTTGAAGCGTGTTGGCAAATGTGAGGATCTGTTTTCGTCACCATCACCAGGCCGCCCGACCGATTGGCCGAAAATCAAATCCGCCTTAACGCACATCACCGACACCGCCGATCGAGATGTTTGGCGCGATATCGGGGCGGCGTTGCACGATGAGTCAGGCGGCTCAGATCACGGTTACCAAGTGTGGTGCAACTGGTCCGAGCAAAGTTATAAATTTGACTCACTCGATCAGCGTCGGACATGGCGCGGGTTTGGCAAAACCGCAAATCCCCTCACAATTGGCACCCTGTTTCATCGCGCTTTATCGGCGGGCTGGACTCACGGCGTCGAGATTTTGCCCGACGACTTTGACGATTTGCCCGAACCGAAGAACTTGAGGCTTTCGTTTTTAAGCCCGGCGGATTGTGAGGCGTCCGCGTCTCGTGGATACGTCATCAAAGGACTCATCGCGCCGCGCGATGTTGCGTGCATCTTTGGCGCACCCGGTGCTGGTAAGAGCTTGCTCGCCCCCTTCCTTGGCTACATGTCGGCGAAAGGGACCAAGGCGTTCGGGATGCGAACCAAGCCTGTTGGCGTCTTCTATGTTGCCGCCGAGGATGGCAACGGGATGAGGGGCCGCGTCAAGGCGCTCAAGACAGCCCACGGCGATGCACCCGGCTTTCAACTAGTCGAAGGTGTGTCCGATTTGTTGGCAAAAAACTCGGCCGATCAGGTCGCACTAAAAGAGGCCGTCAAAGCGCAACGGCCCGGCCTGATCTTTATCGACACACTCGCGATGGCGTTTCCGGGACTTGAGGAAAACAGTGCGATGGCGATGGGCCGCGTCGTCGCGGTCGCCCGAAGCCTGACCAAATGGGGCGCGGCGGTGGTCCTTATTCATCACGACACCAAAGCCGCCGATGCAACGCCGAGGGGGCACAGCTTGCTCAATGGCGCGCTTGATGTTGCCTTGCACGTTAAGCGGGGCGATGGGGGGATCATCCGGGGCGAGTTGACCAAGAACCGGAACGGCTCATGTGATCGCGATATCGCCTTTACCATCCAGATCGAACACGGCGGCATCGATGAAGATGGCGATACGATCACTTTGCCGCGCGCCTCGGAGCTGACCGCCGGTGAAAGTTTCATGCCGAAACTGACCCGATCTGAAAATCTCGCCTTGGAAGCCTTAGAAGCCGAGATGCGCGTGGCCGAGCTTTGCAGCGACGAAATGGATCAAGCGGTCAGCGTGCCGATTGACGACTGGCGAAGATCCATTGAGGGCGATGATCGTTTCTATAGCGGTGACAAACGCAATTCTTTCAATGTTGCGTTCAAAAGGGCCTTGGGGGGACTCAGTGACAAAGGTGTAATCGAAATTGTCACCGGTGATGGTGGCGGGGCAGACCATGCAAAACCCATTGTTATCAGGGACTTGCCCCATGAGCAGGGCGTGTGAAATGGGGTGCGGTGACATTGGTGACATTGCGGTGACATTGCAATTTGTCACCACGGACAACGGGGTGACAGGCAAGGGGGTACACCCCCCCTTAGGGGGTGCCCCCAATTGTCACCGAGTCCCCAACAAAAAGGAAAAAGAGAAAATGGAACTGAGCAGATGTGCAAAACTAAGACGATCATCGAACCCCTTCAATCTTCGGGTCCTCCCCCGTTGTCGCCGATTGCGGGGACTCCGAACCGCAAAAGAAAACGCTTCCCGAAATATTTTAAATTGGGAAATCAGATATGATTGATCTTTTTGCCGACGCCCCGCCAAAGAAATTGGACACAATCCACGAATCAGAGCTGGCGGTGCTGCTTGGAATCACGGCAAATAAAATTCGCCTTTTGGGTCGAGATGGAGTTTTGCAGCGCATCGCTCCGGCCCGCTACAGCCGCAACAATTCGGTCTTGGCGTACGTTACCCATCTCAGGACGAGTCTCGCGTCCAGCGGTGGGCTGGTGGCGGCTGACGCGAAGTTAAAGGCCGAGAAAATCCGCGTTGCGGCAGCACAGGCCGAAAAACTCGAAATGCTGAACAAGATCGCGCGAGGGGAGACTGTTCGGGCCGATCAGGTCGTGCGCGAATGGCGGGGGGTCTTGAGCGATGTGCGGGCCGCTTTGTTGGCCGTTCCGAGCCGTGTTGGCTCGGAACTTTCGCACCTTACCGCCCACGATATCGCCGCGCTCGACGCGGAAATCCGCCGCGCGTTGGAAGGGCTGGCCGCAAATGAATAGCCAACTTCGATCCAGATCAATCATCGCTCTGAAACCACCTTCGCGACTCCCCCTTTCCTGTTGGATTGAGGCTAATATATATTTACCTTCGACCGCCAGCGCGACACCGGGAAAAATGCGTCTTTGGTCCTATCAGCGCGGCATCTGTGACGCGATTGACGATCCAGAAATCGAGCGCGTAACCGTGTTGAAATCCGCCCGGATCGGCTACACCCAACTCCTTTCTGGTGTCATCGCGAGTTATTGCGTAAACAGCCCATGCACATGCACCATCCTTGCGGTCCAGCCGACCGCCGATGACGCGCGTGACTATTCAGTCGATTTAGAGGCTTTGTTCGAATCCTCTCCCGCCTTGCGCGGCGCGCTGTCCGACGACGCCGCTGAAAATGACAGATCCACAATGTTATCGAGAAAATTTCCCGGCGGCTCGCTTAAATTCTTGGCCGCAAAATCGCCGAGGAACTTGAGGCGGCATACAGCCAAGGTCTTGTTATTAGACGAGATTGACGGGTATGAGGTCGGGCAGGAAGGAGACCCAATCGCCCTTGCTGAAATGCGCACGCTTACTTTTCGCGACCGCAAAATTATCGCCGGATCGACTCCAATATTCGATTTCGGACCGGCTACCCGCCTCTTTGATAAATCTGATAAACGGGTTTTTGAGGTGCCGTGTCCGAGTTGCGATGAGCAATCTGAAATTAGGTGGGCTGATATAAAGTGGGACGAGGGCAAACCTGAAAGCGCGCATTGGGTCTGTCCGAAAAACGGCTGCGTTATCCCTGAAAACCACAAGGCCGAAATGGTCGAGGCGGGCCGCTGGCGGGCGACTGCCCCCGAGGTTACGGGTCACGCCGGATTCCGCATCAACGCGCTTGTTAGCCCTCACTTCAACGCCAGATGGGGCAAGCTGGTGGGTGAATTTTTGGAAGCAAAGAAGTCACCTGAGACTTTGCAGACGTTTACGAATCTTGTTCTCGGCGAACCTTGGAAAACCGAAACAGACGATTTTGACGAACACGAGCTTTTCGGTCGGCGCGGGCCGTTCGGCTTAAAGGCGATTCCCGCCGAGGTGATGTTCCTTACTGTGGGAGTCGACTGCCAAGATGATCGCCTGGAAGTGGTCATAATGGGTCACGCAAAATCGGATATTTATGTTCTCGATCATCGGGTTTTTTACGGGCCAATCGACGGCGAGAGTGTTTGGCAGGATTTGGATTCATTGCTCAGGGAACGCTGGGCGCATCCGGGCGGCGGTACGATAGGAATAGACGCCGCCGCCATTGATAGCGGCGACGGTGGCCACACGGATATCGTAAACAGTTTCACGCGCGCCCGGTTCGGTCGCCGGATCGTTAGCATCAAAGGAGTGGCGGGGTTCAGCCGACCATTTCTCAAACGCTCCGGCGCCAAGGGCCAGTTGCTTTGGTTGGTCGGCGTCGATGCCGTTAAAAGTCAACTTTTCAACCGAATTTCGCGAGATCAGGGCGCTCATTTTGCCGAGACCTTGGAGCCTGTATATTTCGAGCAACTGACTTCCGAGCGTCGCGTGGTGCGGTACGCTCGCGGCGTGCCGCTCATGAGGTTTGAACGGATTAAAGGCAAACGAGCCGAGACGCTCGATGCGTCTGTGTACGCATACGCGGCGAGGCAACTAATCAATCAGAATCTGGACGCGCGCGGCGACGAATTGAAATCAGCCGCCGCGCCTGAAAAGCCAAAGACCGTCATAAAATCAAAGTGGCTGAGCCGATAGCGATCAACCTACACAAGCGGACTGTGTGAAATCTTCGGCCAAAACTCGTGCTGATTCAAGCTCGCGTTTGGGCATGTGATCGAGCAAAATATATTCGTCGGTGTCCGTGAGGTATCCCGAAACGAAAGACCCAGCGTCGCCGAGCACTACGGCGCGCCCCTCAGAATCCTGTCCGCCGTGGGAATTGCCAAGGTACGCGACAGGGCGACGGCATAGTTCGCGGGGAATCACTTTTGCTCGTTCGAGGTCGAAATTTCCGATAAGTCTCATGATACTGCTCCCTTTATCATCGACGTAAAACACGCCACGAATCAGAGTATTGCATAGCTGTAAGTGATTGTAAACAAACGAAAGTTTCTCGAATAACGTGACATTCACGTTTAACGTGATTATGGGGCGGTGACCCAATCGCCAAAGAGCGCCGCCCACGTCCGCCGATAAAAGCCGCACATCGCTGGCATCGGCGGATCGCGCAAAAATATGTGACATTTCCGCATTTCGCCGATCAGAATTTTGTCGTTGCGGGTCATCGCGTGTCCTTATTGATTGTTGGCGGCGGGGCC
>JAADIJ010000198.1 GCA_013151335.1 Alphaproteobacteria bacterium
CAGCCACCACCAGCATAATACGCATCCCTCTCTTTCCTGAACTTGCGAACCTGGTGGTCACGGTCCGTGCAGAAAGCCGTTTTCAGAAGGTAATAACCAGAGCGGTGGGCAAGTACGACAAGGTAGAACTCCTCATACCAGAGCACCCAGTTCTTCTCCCGCTCACGGGTCTGCTCCCATATATCAATAACCTCAACCGCATCCGCATTCTCGATGATCCAGCGAACCTGCGAAAGCCGCTCACACCGCCTCATATCCGGAATGCGGTCGTCTTCAACGCTGCCTTCCGAGATCATATGCCAGAAGCAGGCCCATTTCCGTTCATGTTCCGGAATCCGGCGTGCGTTCACCTGTATGCCACGGAACCTGAGGTCGTGCCGTATAATATCGCGCACGAAGACGTCATAGAGCGCGGCTTCGTATCTTGCCCATTCCCCTCCATGGGCGTTTATCGGCATCAGTGGCGGCGGCGTCATGCGTCCCCCCCACTGGCCTGCCAGCGGAGCAGGTTGAATTTCCGCCGCTGAAATGCCGTGGTCTGCGACAGGACGCCCGGCCCAAGCGCGGCCTTCAGGTCCGATATCAGAGCCAGTTTGGCTTCGCTGCCCGTCAACCCACGGTTTTCGTATGCGATGGCTCCAATCAGGAGGTCAGTCAGTTGCAGGAGCTCGCTTTCATGGGAGCGCACCTGCTGAACGCGCACGACCGTTTCGTGGTTGAAATCGTAAAGACTGTTGCACAGAACGTCGTGCAGATGGCGTGTCTTGTGCCCACCGCGCGTATCCTTGATGTCGAGATAGACCCGATAGCGGTTGGGGGCGGTAAAGACATACCGCAACATGGTGTAGTACATCTTATAGTACCACTCGTCGTGGTTCTGACCAAAGCGTTCGTGATCGAGCACGGCCTTGTCCGGGATCAGAACGCCCCTAAAGCACAGGGCGTCGTCTTGCAGGAACAACGCAACAAGAGTGCGGTAGAAATCGAGTTTGCCTCTCGAAACCTTGGTCCACTTCACCTCGAAATCCGGGGCAAGCCCATGATGCAGCTTCAGTTCACGGATCGCGCGCGAAATGCGTTTGACTTCACCGGCCCGGCAATAGGTGCCACCAAGAACCATGACGGGAATATTATCATTCTCCAGATGGCAGCTTTCATCGCAGTAAATGTTGTAGATATGTTCCGTCACGCCACGGCCTCCACCAGCTCCTCGGCCTTGCTCACGCGGATTTCGCCGGACATCAGCTTGGGCAAAAACAGGTCGCGGGTTTGGGCGAGGGTGCGTGATTCTGCTGTGTTGTTTCGTATTGCCTCATCTATAGGAATTATTAGGGCATCGAAGGCTTTCGCAATATCCGTATTTGCAGCCAAGACTTTCAACCCCCTGAATTGTTTCTGATTTATTGAACCAAAAACTGTCCCGTCCTTGTCATATGATGCAAGTTCTTCGCGAAGGTGAAGACCTACATAATATGTGAAAGAGGCAAACTCAGACCGGTGCAAGAAGGCACCTACACCACGACCAATACAACACTTCTCCCACGCACGATTAATGTCGCCGACTGGCGCTCTAACACTGAGTAGCGTCCAATCTTTTTGTGCAATTCGTGAGGGCTCCGAGCAATACACACGCCTGTTTGGGAAACGAAAATCAAAATCTCGCCGCCCTTGAAAAAAGGGCAATCCACTTCCGTCCTCGTTGTAGGTTGAACCTGGTGGAGATTGTCCCATTATGACATCGAAATCATCATCAATGGTTCTTTCCTCCCACCCCTCCGGCTTGCTGTCATCATCCAGCCGGTCGGGGAAGAGGGACCAGATTTCGGGGACGAGGTAGGGATCGGCTCCTGCCGTCTTGGCGCGGGTGGGGCCGAAGGTGACGAACCAGTCCTTGAACAAGGCCCGCGCCATTCCCTCCAGCGTTTCATTCATACGCCGGTTCAGCTCGATCTTGTCATCAAGGGCGGAGAGAACGGCAGCGATGGCGCATTGTTCTGGGAGAGGCGGGACCGGAGTTCTAAACTTTCGCAGCGAAGAAAGAGGCTGCCCTATTCCGGGTGTTCCGACTTGGGAAGCAAATCTTAGTATTTCCCCGCGACCTTGTGGGGAGCGGAAAAAGTAAAAAAGGAATTTAGTGTCTGCCAAATTCACATCGGCACGGTATTTCATCATACTTGAGGACAAGATCATACGGCCATGTTCGGCTTCAATGAACGCAACTTCACCAATGGATCCTCTATGCGGGAAAACCAGATCGCCTGCCTCAACAATACAGTTTGGCAATCCTCGCGAAAACTTCTCGGTAACGTAGACCCAATTTCCTTCAAGCGCACGGCTAGTGGTTGAGATATTAGTGCCACGAATTACGGGAACCCCACTAGCCACGTAGACATCCGCCTTCATCCGAGAGCCGAACGGGCCTGTGGTGATGGATCCCTTTGATTGGCTTGCTAGTTCACTAAGTGGCCGCATAGGGAATTTACCCATCGACAGTCACCCCCGCGCGAATAACCCCGGTCAACCGCTTGCCTTCCGCGAACTGCTCTTCCAGCTCCGCCTGAAGCGCTGCGAAGCGCTCGGCAAAGGGCGTGTCGTCCTCTTCGGCCGCCTCCACCCCCGCATAGCGCCCCGGGGTCAGTACATGGCCGTTGGCGCGGACCTCTTCCAATGTGGCGGACTTGCAGAAGCCGGGCACATCATCGTAGCCCTCACCTTCGCGCCATTTGTGGTAGGTGTCGGCGATCTGCGCGATGTCAGCGCCGGAAAACTCGCGCCGCTTGCGGTCGACCATATGGCCCAGTTTGCGGGCATCAATGAACAGGATTTCCCCGCGCCGGTCGCGTAGCTTCTTGTCGCGGGTCAGGCCATTTGATTTGTCTTTCGCCAGAAACCACAGGCAGACCGGAATTTGCGTGGAATAGAACAACTGTCCCGGCAGGGCGATCATACAGTCGATCACCTCTCCCTCAATCATCGCCTTTCTTATTTCGCCTTCGCCTGATTGGCTCGAGGACATGGAGCCATTGGCCAGCACCACCCCCGCCGTGCCGGTAGGCGACAGATGGTGCAATATGTGCTGCAACCAGCCAAAGTTTGCATTACTCGGCGGCGGCGGGCCGTATTTCCAGCGCACATCCTCACGCAGCCGCTCTCCGCCCCAGTCCGAGATGTTGAACGGCGGGTTGGCTAGCACATAGTCGGCACGCAGGTCGGGCAATTCGTCCTTGTGAAACGAGCCTTCGGAATTCCATTTAATCTCGGAATCAATACCGCGCACGGCAAGGTTCATCTGGCATAGGCGCCATGTGGTGTGATTACTTTCCTGCCCGTAAATGGCGATATCATCGCGCCGCCCCTCGTGGTTTTCGACAAAGCGTTCCGATTGCACAAACATGCCGCCCGAGCCGCAGCAGGGGTCATAAACGCGCCCCTTATAGGGTTGCAGCATCTCAACCATGGTTTTGACCACCGAGCGGGGGGTATAAAATTCGCCGCCGCGCTTACCCTCGGACCCGGCAAACTGGCCGAGGAAATATTCATAGACCCGGCCCAGCACATCACGTGCCTCGCCATTGTCGGCCTTGAGCTTGATATTGGCAATCAAGTCGATCAGCTCGCCCAGCATGATGGCGGAAAGGGCGGGGCGAGCGTATTCCTTGGGCAAAACGCCCTTGAGAGACTTATTTACCTTTTCGATTGCCAGCATGGCGTCGTCTATAATCTTGCCGATTTTGGGCTGGCGGGCGTTTGCTTGCAGGTGCGACCAGCGCGCCTCTTTTGGCACCCAAAAGATGTTTTCAGCGAGGTATTCGTCGGGGTCTTCCGCCCCTTCGGGGTAATCAGCCAGTAGTTCGGCGTGCCTAGCCTCGAAACTGTCCGAGATATGCTTGAGGAAGATCAGGCCCAGCGCGACGTGTTTATAGTCCGACGGTTCCATATTGCCGCGCAGCTTGTCGGCGGCCTTGAACAACTCCGCCTCGAACCCCAGCGTAGCGCCGTTGTTTGTCTGTTTGGCCATCAGTTTTATCCTCTGAAATCGACGGAGTGGCGCTATCTCCTCGGTTTTCGAAATCCTCGACCGCCAGAACAAAGACAACAGAGTAATAGTGTCTATCAACTGCCATAGGCTCTAATCTGTGCGAGATCAATCATACCGCCGTCCCCGCTCAGATGCAGATAACCGGAATGGTTGATCTTTTCGAAAACGCTAACCGACGAAGCGATCGGCTACAAGCAATATATATCCGGCAATTTCGAGTGGACCATTGTGCCCGATAGGGTAAGCCACAAGCTACATTCTCAGCAAGGATATTTCTGCGTCCGTATGGGTTGACTTGTCCCAACGGACAAGCATGTCTATGGACATGAGTTCAACAGACATCAGAAAGCGATCATGCAAACGATATTTTATGCTCGTGTGTCCACCTGTGATCAGACCCTTGATCATCAAATAGTCCAGGCAAAAAAATCTGGTTTCAAATTTGATCATGTAGTTGCCGATCATGGGATATCGGGTGTTTCTACCAAGCTCTTGGAACGCCCGGAGGGCAAGCGCTTGTTTGATCTGCTTAGACGTGGAGATATTCTTGTGGTTCGCTGGCTGGACCGTCTGGGGCGAAACTATGAGGACGTCACGGATTCGATGAGAAAATTCCTGCGACGTGGCGTAACCATAAAAACAGTAATCAATCGAATGACCTTTGACGGGTCCAACGACGACCCGATGATGGCCGCTGTCAGAGATGCTTTGATTGCATTTATGGCTGCAATGGCTCAGGCTGAAAATGAAACCCGAAAAGCAGCTCAGACAGCAGGGATTGAGGCTGCCAAGGCAAAAAAGGATAAATACCGGGGGCGTAAGCCCACTTATAGCCGAGAGCAGTTAATGTTGGTCAGGGACCGCCTAGCGATGCCAACATCAATATCTGTTATTTCCAAAGAAACTGATTTGAGCCGTCAGACGATTTACCGCATCAGGGACGACGTTGAGGGAGCAGAAAGAGCTTTGGAACTTTGGGGTTTCTGAGTTTTTGTCCATGGTGTTAGCGCCGATGTAAAAATAACCCGGGTTGCCGGTTAATAAGTGACCCGGTATCAGCCTTTAAAAATGACCCACCCGGTATGAGGTAAAGCCCTTAGTGAGCTGCCCCAAATAGCGAGATTGTCTGATGGCTTTGCTTGCGTTGAGGCTTATTGATTTCGGGTCTTTTTGCTCTGAGCGAAGCGGAAGGATGTATTCCCCGTTTCGATGATCGAGCAATGATGCGTAACCCTGCCGAGGAGCGCAGTTGCCATCTTGGCATCTGCGAAGACCGAGACCCATTCACCGAACTCCAGGTTGGTGGTAATTATGACGCTGGTTTTCTCATAGAGCTTGCTGATGAGGTGGAATAACAGCGCGCCGCCGGACTTTGGGAACGGGATGTAACCTAACTCGTCGATGATAACACAGTCCAATGGTGTCAGCTGCCGGATGATCCTCCCCCTGCCCTCACCACTGCACAAATCAAACATGCAAGAAAACTAATTGAATCTGGTGAGCGGCCAACGGATGTTGCTCGTTCCTTAGGTGTTGACCGTTCAACGCCCTACTGTGCTTTGAAAGGACGCGAATGCCTTAGATTAAAAGCCCTCATGAAAAGCCGAACCCCGCGCGCGCGGAACTCAGCCGTGTAGGACGGGGTGGGGTTTCTTTGTGTCATAGGGCTCATCCTTTGAGAGTTTTACTCTCCGGTAAACCCGGAGCGGTTCAATATCTTCGACGGCCAGATAAAGCTGGTAGGCGTGGTTTTCCACCTTGCCGCAATATTCCGTTCCCCGGTCAGTGATGATGCGCAGCAGTGAGATTTTATGTTCATCAAAGAATGGCACAACCCGGTCGTTAATGAGATCAGCAGCGCAAGGCCGCTTTTTTCGTCTCATACCCCGGAAAAAACGAGCCTCTGGTCAGACATAATGGTCAGGCTGAAATATGTGTGGGATGATAAAGCATTGCGCCTGATGTTTTTTATCATCGCCGCCGTCAACTTTTTGTTTGTCGGGCCAATTCTGGTTGGCATTCCGGTATTGGCCGATCAGCGGCTGGCGGAAGGGGCCTTAGCTTTCGGCTTGCTGATGTCCGGCTTTGCCGGCGGTAATCTGGGTGGCTTTTTGTTGGCAGGGACCCTTCCCCGACCCACGGGAAACATAATGTGCCTCATTCTGATTACCTTGCTGACGGCTTTTGGAGTAGTGACGGGAGTTATGGGATTCGTCAGTTTGACCTGGCTGGACTTTGCCTTGATGTTGCTGCTTGGTTTAGGCAATGGTTATGTCGCCATTATTCTGTTTACCACTATACAAACCCGCACGCCCAAAACGATGATGGGCAGAATTATGAGTTTGTTGATGCTCTCAAGTATCGGTCTGGTCCCCGTCTCGCAAACTTTGGCGGGCGTAATCAGCACCTGGAGTTTAACGCTTTTGTTTGTTTCGGCCGGCGGATTGATCGTTCTGGTAACGCTCTGGGTAGCCTTTCAACCGGCCCTGATTACCATCGGTGAAAGCCTGACAACGAACGGCTGAACCCCAAAATGGATACCGGCTTTTTGCCAAGGCGAAGCGGAGACATTGTCAGCATTGATGAAAGCGTCTTCGCCTCAGTGCGCCACCGGACGATCAAGACCAAGGGCAGCCTGTCCAGAGAGACCGCACT
>JAADIJ010000009.1 GCA_013151335.1 Alphaproteobacteria bacterium
TTTCGCTCGAGGCTAATCTGACAGCCAAGCCGGTCGCCGATTAAGGCGCGATTACCTGATCCTTAGTCAAGTTAATTTCGCTGGATTTGCGCCGCAATCTGCGAGGCCCAATCGCCGATGATCGGAATAAAATTTATCGAAGCCAGCGTGTAGATCAGTACCGAAACCACCAGTGTCGCTCCGAGAAAACTACCCAAACCGAAGGCCATTCCGCGCAGAAATTGCAGGCGCGGGACGCGAAATACCGGCATGTTCAGGCGCTGGTTTACAGCCAGAATTTCGGTCTTGAGGTTGGAAATCTCAGAGATCAACGCCGCTTGAAACTGGTTTTCTTGATCGGAATTCACTATATGCGCCTTTATATTTCTGCCGATTTGTTGGGCGATATGCTGGTCGGAGTTTAACGATTTGTGACCAAATGGAAACAGTAGACGAAGGTGAGCCGTACTGAGTCCAACAAAATACCGAACTCAGGTAATTACGGCGCGATTACAACAATTTAGAAACGTCCGTCTGGCGGATTTCACGATGTTCTGGTAAGTTATACTGGTCTGGGGATTCGCTCGGGCCGGAGGGTTCAACAATGATCCGCTCGGTCTGGTTTAGGTGAATGTAGGGCATGATGATCCGTCGGTGCGGCGGGTAGGAGTGCGCTCGATATGATTTCTTTACTGGTATTTTCCGGCTTTGGCAGCGGAGTAAGCGGTGGCGTCGATGACGGGGTTGGCCTTGATGAGGCGGATCAGCAGGCTGACGATCAGGCGCAGGTCGAAGCCGAGTTGCAGGCGAATATCAGCACTGAGAGTGATTTTCTGACCGATGATTTTGGCGGCAATGCAGATGCATCGGCGGCGCAGGATCCGGCTGACTCCATGGAAACTCATGACCTTGTTCGCGGCGAAACCATTATTGGTTTTGATCCTGATACCGACCTGATCGAGCTTGAATATTCGGCTGCTTTGGGCACGCCGGATGTGACGATCGCCGATTTTCCTGATGGCACCGGCGCGTCGGTTGCGCTGAACGGTGTAGTTGTGGCAGATGTTGCCGGGGCAAGCGGGCTTGATATTTCAAGCGTGGTTTTGCGGCCAGTCTAGGGCCAGGACCCGAAGATCAGACGCTGGTTTGCCAGCGCGCGGGTTGCACCGAATAGGCGATATAAAGTGGATGTTTGGGGTGGCCGTCCTTGGTCAGACCCAAATGCCACAAGTCCACGGCGCGTGCGCGCAGCAATGCCTCAACTTTTGTGCCGCGATCAAGATGTGCGCCATGGGTTCCCCACGCGCAAATCACCCGATCCGCCGCCCGATTCGCCCATCGGCTGGCCTCGTCGATAGCCCTGTCATTTTCCGGCCCGACCGGATCGGGTTGCGCACGCATATTGCGTGGATCAGTGGCGCGCCACGCGAATATATTGCACACACGAAACCCCCCGAAGCCAAGAGCGCGGGCGCGGCGCTCACAGCGTTCGACCGTTGGGTCATTTTCAACCTCGGTGGCGGTCGAGGGGTTAAGCATGACAAAAAGGGCCTTATCGCCTCCAGCCTGCCAGATTCGGGTTAACGAATACCTAAAATTCTCGCAATCCGAGTAAACTGCTACGCTGGCCGCGTCGCCTTTGAGGTGCTCGCGCGTGATCATGACGGCTTGGCAAACACCCGGCCGGGGTGAAGCTCGCCGCTGCGATAAATACCCACCGCAACCGCTTGGCCGTCGCAAGAGGCCCATGCGGTATCGCCGTATTCAACGTTTGAATTCAATACCATAGCTGGATTTCCGTTGCGAAGGTGGGTGGCGGATTCTACGCTGCAACGAAGCTCTGGCAAATCGGCGAGACCTGTTTCCAACGGCAACAGATACTGGTCCAGCTCCGAGGATTTTGCCAACTCGTCCAGCGTTTCAACCGACAGCCCTTCCTCGACATCAAACGGTCCCGACCAGATGCGCCGCAGTGCGGAAACATGGCCAAAACAACCGAGATCCTCGCCGAGATCACGGGCAATCGCGCGCACATATCCGCCCTTGCCGCAGACCATTTCAAGGGTCACATGATCGGGGTCCGGTCGCGCGATAAAGGTCAGGCTCTCCATCCATAAAGGCCGCGCGGCAAGCTCCACATCGTCGCCATCGCGGGCCAGTTTATAGGCGCGCTGGCCGTCGATTTTGACGGCGGAGAACTTGGGCGGCACTTGCATGATATCGCCCAGATACGCGCCAAGCGCCTGTTTGATCTCGGCGTCTTCGGGGCGTGTTTGGGAGGTCGCGATCACCTCGCCCTCGGTGTCGTCGGTGTTGGTGGCCTGCCCCAAACGCATGGTGAAATGATAGGCCTTGAGCGCGTCGGTGATGTAGGGAACCGTCTTGGTCGCCTCGCCAAAAGCGATGGCCAGAACGCCGGTTGCCTCGGGGTCGAGCGTGCCTGCGTGACCGGCTTTTTTGGCGTCAAACGCCCAACGCGCCTTGTTTACAACGGCGCTGGAGGTCAGGCCTTTGGGCTTGTCAACGATCAACCAGCCCGAAATATCGCGGCCTTTTTTGCGGCTTCTTCCCACGGGCTCAGCCCTCCTTTGTCGAGGTTACGGCCCATTCGGCGCTGATCTTTTGGTAAAGTGCCGCGTCTTTTTCATAGATCGCGCGCACGGTCTCGGCGATTTCCGGCGTCATGATCTCGGCCTTGGTGAAGCGCTTTTTTGAGGTGTTTCGCGTGGTGACCGCCGCCGCTTTGCGCGCGAAATCCGGCACCACCGGCCCGAGAGTTTGCGCCAGTTGTGCGGACAGACCATCAAGCGTCAACAGCCGCGCGCCAAGCCCCTCGATACGCGCCAGACGCACCGATTGTCGCTGCCAGTGCGGGTTGGGTTTTCCGGCGTTTTTGGTGTCAAGATTGCGGCTAAACCATGCGAGGGTCTTGAGGCAGTTTTCGCGGTGCGTCGCCAGATCGTCATGTTCTAGATCGAGCCCCGCCGCCTTGGAAACCCGCCGCCTCATGCCTGCGTCAAACTGGTTTTGCTGGTTGGCGATTTTGTCAAAATAGAGCGACAAAAACCGGTCAACCGGATCGCGGATCACCGCAAACAGGCCGGGCGCACCCTTGATAATCTCGCGAGGGATAAGGTCGGCCTTCACGAAATCCTCGTCATGGGCATGGATGCGCGCGGCTTTCGGGTGCATCGCGTCATGGTCCAGATAATAGAGCAGATTTCGCACATATGTGCAGCCGCATTTGGTGATCTGAAGGTAGAAAATCGGATAGCGACGGGTGGTGAACAGCACGCGCCCCGGTCCGGACCGATCCAGCAACGCGCCGGTGTCCCAGTCAAATTGATCAGTCATCGGCTGGGTCCGCGTCCAGATCGCGGCGCACGTTATCTTGATCGAGCAGGCGGCGGGTTTCGTCCATCTGATCGAACGTGGTGTCGGGCACGAATCGCAGCTCTGGCGAGAATTTCAGTTTTATGTTTTTGTTAAGATGACGCCTCAGCTCGGCCTTGTTGCGGTTCAAAGCCTCAATCGCGACATCGGTATTTTGCCCGCCCAGCGGCATCACATGCACGGTCGCGACCTTGAGGTCGGGGCTGGTGCGGACCTCGCCAACGGTGATCGACATATGGGCAATATCCGCGTCATAAAGATCGCCGCGCAACAGCACGTCGGCGAGGGTGCGACGGATCAGCTCTCCCACGCGCAACTGGCGCTGCGTGGGGCCGGAATTTTCGTTAAACTGTCGTTTGCTCATGTGATCTGACCTCTTTTAGCCGATTTAGCCAAGAAACTGGGCTGTTGCAACCGGATGCACGCTCTGCCAAACCAAACAGGGCTAATTGGGCCGCCTGCGGAGCATAAAATGAGCAAACTGCCAGCGATTGCTATCATGGGAGCGTCGGGCCGCATGGGTCGGATGCTGATCAATGCCGTTAACGCCAGCGACAAAGCGATCCTTGGTGGGGTGACTGAGCAGGCCGGACATGACTGGATCGGGCAGGATCTGGGCCTTGCTATGGGCGTGGCCAAGATGGGGGTCAAGGTTGAGGATGATCCGCTGGAGCTGTTCGCGCGCGTGCAGGCGGTGATTGATTTCACCTCGCCCAAGGCAACGATGGAATACGCCAAAATTGCCGCTCAGGCGCGGCTGGTTCATGTGATCGGCACCACTGGTTTGAGCGAGGAAGACGGCCAGAAACTTTCTGCCGCCGCCCGTCATGCGGTGATCGTGCGCGCCGGAAATATGAGCCTCGGGGTCAATCTTTTGACGCTTCTGACCAAAAAGGTCGCCGCTGCGCTGGACGAGGATTTCGACATCGAGGTGATCGAGGCCCATCACCGCCACAAGGTCGATGCCCCCTCCGGCACCGCGCTGATGTTAGGCGAGGCCGCCGCCGAGGGTCGTGGGGTTGAGCTGAAAGACGTGTCTGAACGCGGTCGCGACGGGATTACCGGCGCTCGAAACCGTGGCGATATCGGCTTTGCCTCGGTTCGCGGCGGCGATGTTGTGGGCGAGCATGACGTGGTTTTCGCCGCCGATGGCGAGCGTTTGGTCTTGCGTCATCTGGCGACAGATCGCAGCATTTTCGCCCGAGGTGCGCTTAAGGCGGCGCTGTGGGGGCAGGGTAAAAAACCCGGTGAATACAATATGATGGACGTGCTGGGGCTTTAGCTCGGTTCAGCCTTCAATGCGCTACATCAATGTGCTTCGGCCCAGTTTTTACCGAATCCCGCGTCGACTAGCAGGGGCACATCGAGCTTGACGGCGGGCATGGAGGCGCTCTCCATCACCTCGCGCACGGTAGAGATTGTCGCGTCGACCGAGGCTTCGGGCACCTCAAAAATCAGCTCGTCATGGACCTGCAACAGCATTCGCGCGGGCAAGTGGGCGATGGCGTCGGGCATGCGGATCATGGCGCGGCGAATGACATCGGCGGCGGTGCCTTGGATGGGCGCATTGATGGCCGCGCGCTTTGAGAACCCCGCGTGGGGCCCGCGCGCGTTGATCTCTGGCGTGTGGATTTTGCGACCAAACAGCGTCTGGACGAAACCGTGTTCTTTGGCGAAGGCGACGGTCTCGTCCATATAGGTTCGGATACCGGGGAAACGCTCAAAATAGCGGTCGATAAAGCCCTGGGCCTCGGCGCGGGGGATGCGCAGATTGCGGGCCAGACCAAAGCCGGAAATGCCGTAGATCACCCCAAAATTGATCGCCTTGGCTTGCCGACGAATGTCGGGGGTCATCTGGTCCATCGGCACGCCAAACATCTCGCTGGCGGTCATGGCGTGGATGTCTTGACCCTCGCCAAAGGCTTGTTTCAGGGCGGGAAGATCGGCAATATGGGCCAAGATGCGCAGCTCGATCTGGCTGTAGTCAAGGCTCAGAAGAACATTGCCGGGATTAGCGATAAACGCCTCGCGGATGCGGCGGCCCTCCTCGGTTCTGACGGGGATATTTTGCAAGTTTGGATCGGTCGAAGCCAGCCGTCCGGTCGAGGCCCCCGAGATCACATAAGAGGTATGCACCCGCCCGGTTTCAGGGTGGATATGGCCTTGCAGCGCGTCGGTATAGGTCGATTTCAGCTTGGCCATTTGCCGCCAATCCAGCACGCGCGCGGGCAGATCATGGCCTTCGGCAGCGAGGTCGCCAAGCACGTCTGCTCCGGTGCCATAAGCGCCGGTTTTGCCTTTCTTTCCACCCGCTAAGCCCATCTGATCAAACAGAATTTCGCCAAGCTGTTTGGGAGAAGCAACGTTGAAGTTGCCACCTGCGAGCGCGTAGATCTCGGCCTCCAGCCCGGCCATTTTCTGGGCGAAATTATTGGACATGCGGCTGAGGTGATCGCGATCGACTTTAATGCCGTGCATCTCCATCTCGGCCAGCACCGGCACCAGCGGGCGCTCTAGCGTCTCATAGACCGTGGTGACGTGGGCGCTGTGCAACTGGGGCTTGAAAAGCTGCCACAGGCGCAGCGTAATATCGGCATCCTCGGCGGCATATTTTACCGCGTCGTCAATCGGCACACGGTCAAAGGTGATCGCCGATTTGCCGGTGCCAAGCACGGATTTGATCGGGATCGGTGTGTGGTCAAGATAGCGGGTCGAGAGCGCGTCCATGCCGTGATTATGAAGGCCCCCGTGCAGCGCGTAAGACAGCAGCATCGTGTCGTCAATCGGCGCGATCTTGATGCCATTACGCGCGAGCATCTTGGCGTCGTATTTCATGTTCTGACCGATTTTCAGAACCGCGTCATCCTCCAGCAAAGGTTTGAGCATGGCCAGCGCCTCGGCCAAATCCATCTGACCGGGGGCGAGGTTCGCACCGCCAAAAAGATCGCCCTCGCCGTCCTTGTGGATAAGCGGAATGTAGCAGGCCTCGCCCGGCGTGACGCTGAGGCAAACGCCGACCAGATCGGCACGCATCTCGTCAAGCCCGGTGGTCTCGGTGTCAACGGCGACAAATCCGCGCTCGCGCGCGCGGTCGATCCAGATTTGCAAGGCAGCCGCGTCGCGCACACACTCGTATTTCTCGGGATCAATCGGGATTTGCACCTGAGGAGGCGCGGGCGTGTCACCAGAGGTTTGCTCGACAATTTCCGGCACCTCGACCCCCATTTTGGCGGCGATGCGCGCGGTCATGGTGCGAAACTCCATCAGCGCCAGAAACCCCAGCAGATCCTCGGCGACCGGGTCTTGCACCTCGAAATCGTCAAAACTGACATCAAGCGGCGTGTCGGTTTTGAGGGTCACAAGCTGGCGGCTGACCCTGATTTGATCGGCAAAATTGAGTAGGGTTTCGCGCCGTTTGGGTTGCTTGATCTCGCCCGCACGCGCCAAAAGCGTATCAAGATCGCCGTATTCGCGAATGAGCAGCGCGGCGGTTTTGATGCCAATACCGGGCGCACCCGGCACATTGTCAACGCTGTCGCCCGCAAGACTTTGCACGTCAATCACCCGATCAGGCGCGACACCGAACTTGGCCTCGACCTCTTCAATGCCGATGCGTTTGTTCTTCATTGCGTCGAGCATCTCAACCCCGCCGCCAACCAGTTGCATCAAATCCTTGTCCGAGGAAATGATCGTTACACGGGCACCAGCGTCGCGCGCACGCACCGCCAGCGTGGCGATAATGTCGTCGGCCTCAAAACCCTCAAGCTCCAGATGAGCGAGGTTGAACGCGCGGGCTGCATCACGCGTCAGCGGAAATTGCGGCACGAGGTCTTCGGGCGCTGGCGGGCGGTTGGCCTTGTATTTGTCGTAAATCTGGTTGCGAAACGTCTTGCCTTTCGCGTCAAAAATCACTGCGACATGCGTGGGGGCATCGGCGCCTTTTTGGTCCTCGACAAATTTGTAAAGCATGTTGCAAAACCCCGCGACCGCACCAACCGGCAGGCCATCGGATTTGCGCGTAAGTGGGGGCAGAGCGTGATAGGCACGGAAAATAAACCCCGAGCCGTCAATCAGATGCAGGTGGTGACCACGACCAAAATCGCTCAATGACCCGCCCCGGCACCTTCCGCAAGCTCATAGCGTTTGTCGCAATACGGGCATTCCACGAACCCTGTTTCAGCGGGGATTTGCAGCCAGACGCGGGGGTGTCCGCCGGGGCCGCCATCGCAGGCCACGCGGCTGGTTGTAACGATTTCGGTTTCGGGGGCTTGGATCGACATTTGGAGGCTCTCTGATTGGTGCGAGGGGTCGCGCTAGGAATTGACCCCGGATCAGCGGCCATGATAGCCAACCCTCACGCATGGGCAAGAGGCGGATGCGCCAAAAGGTGAGAAGATGGACGAATTAGCCATTGAAATTTCGGGCTTGCGAAAGACCTATCGCGCCAGTCGGCACGGGGCGGCCAAAGAGGCGCTGAAGGGGATTGATCTCGACATCCCCAAAGGTGCGATTTTTGGTCTGCTGGGACCAAATGGTGCCGGGAAATCGACGCTGATCAATATTCTCGCGGGGCTTGTGCTTAAATCAGCGGGCAAGGTGACCATCTGGGGCTTTGATCAGGACGTGAACCCGCGCCAGTCGCGCGCGGCCATTGGAGTCGTGCCGCAGGAGCTTAATCTTGACGCATTTTTGACCCCGCGCATGTCGCTTGATTTGCAGGCGGGGCTTTATGGCGTGCCAAAAGCGGCGCGGCGCACGGACGACATTCTCGCGGCAATCGGGCTGAGCGACAAGGCTGACGCCTACGCGCGCTCGCTCTCGGGAGGGATGCGGCGGCGTCTTTTGCTCGGCAAAGCGATGGTACATTCGCCGCAAGTTCTGGTGCTGGACGAGCCAACCGCAGGCGTGGATATTGAGCTTCGGCGCATGTTATGGGCGCATATTCACGAACTGAATGCGCAAGGGGTGACCATCATCCTGACCACCCATTATCTGGAGGAGGCCGAGGCGATGTGCGACCAGATCGCCATCATCAACCACGGCCAGATCGTGGCCCAAGACAGCACGAAAAATCTGGTTCAAACCATCGACGCCAAAACTCTGGTGGTGACACCGCGCGCGCCGGTGGCCGGGATTTCAGACCTGCCTGAGGGGGTGAGTTTTGAGCAACGCGCCGATGGTGCGCTGGCGCTGACCTACTCTAAATCGCGGGTCAAGGTGCAGGATGTTCTGGATGCGCTAAGCGCCGCCGGTGTCGAAATTTGCGACGTTGCCAGCGAGGAGCCGCATCTGGAGGATGTGTTCATGGCGCTGACATCCTCAACCAAGGACGAGGGCGTCGTGAGCACTTAATCCAGCACTTTGCTCTCTAATCAGGTCGTTGCAGCATCCGCCCAAGCGGGCGACCGGCAATTACGTGAACATGCAGGTGCTGCACCTCTTGCACGCCATCCTCGCCCGAATTGGCCAGCAATCGATACCCACCTCCGCCCTCGCCGGGCTTGACCCCCAACAGACGACAAACCTCGCCAATCGCGCGGGTGAAATCAACGATCTCGGCGTCGCTGGCGGCATCGGCGAAATGGTCAAAACACACATAAGGCCCCTTGGGAATGACCAGCACATGATCCGGCGCTTGCGGAGTTATATCGTTGAAAGCAAGGCAATATTCGGTCTCAAGCACGGTCGAGTTGGGGATTTCTCCACGCAGGACACGGGCAAAGATATTCTGGTCGTCATAGTCATAGCTCATGGGAGCCTCCGCTAATATCAAGCTCGTTAAACAGCCCGTCCGTCGCAACAATTTCCGCGGCTATTTCTGCTGGAATATCCAGAAAGGCCGACATGGGTTGGGTGTTTTGTATGTCAGTATTTTGCTCGCTGATGCGGTAATAATGGGCAAAATCGGCATCGCGCAACCGATCATTCTCCAGACTGAATTCCTGCCGGATGGTGGGGGTGAGCTGGGTCAGTATCTGCGGCGAGCTGGTATCGCTGGCCAGTCCCACCCGCTTGGCGTGGCCGACTAGATAGGCGTCGTCAAAGCTGCATTCGACCTCCAAAATCCGGGTGGTGCAGCGGTCGGAATAAAAGTCTTGCAGCAGGTCGAGATTATTGGGGTCAAGGCAGATCACCAGCTGGTTGGTGTCGTAGTAATCAAATAGCATTCGCATCATAGCGCGCCGATGCCGTGCGCGTTTCTGTTTGGAGTTTTCGATGCCGCCAAGATGGGGAAGGCCCGGATTTTCCTCGTCAAAAAGATAGGCGACCCCGCTAAGATTGGTGGCGTGACGGATGGCGTCGAGCAAGCGTTTGGCCACGTGCCATTTCTTGCAAATCAGGATTAATAGCTCGCGTTCGCGGCCAAGCGTGCTCTCGCGCTCCCAAAACCGGGGGGCAAAACGACGGCCATGGCGGCCTTGCTGGGTGAGGTAATGATAAAGGCGGCGGCCCTCGTTTGAGATGTTGAAATCGCGTTTGCCGCTGGCATAAAGACGGCCAAGACGCGTCTTGAGGTCATGCGCCTCTGACGAGATTTTACGCGCGAACAGAAAGTCCTGCGACAGCAGCATGTCGTATTGGTCATTATAAAACGTGACCGGCATCCCGTAATCGGAAAACATCAAAAACGTCAGCGAGCTTGGGTTAATGTCGGAATGCGGCACCAGATGGCGCACCAGCGTTTGAAAGAAGGTCTCGTCCGGTATCCATGTGGTGCGAAAAAACCGCAAAACATCAGGCCGCTCAGCCAAAAACGTCAGGATCGCCTCGATGGTTTTACGCCGCAGACACCACCATTGCGAGCCGACATTGATCTCCAGATCCTTGGGCGGCTTGCGCTCAAGTCCGAGGCGTTTTTGCACATTGAGGGCCGCATAAAACAGCGTCTTGTGCTTACGCTCATTAAGGAAATGGCGATAGTTCAGTCGCTCTTCCTTCATGCCGGTCTTGATCCAGTCGCTCTGATAATAGTCAAACGACTCGATATAATCCACGTCATGCGTGTCGAGAAACTCATGGGCATATTCGGCGGATTTGATCGGCATGCAATCGCCGGAAACCATGTAAAAATGACTGGCGCGGGGAAACGCCTCGACCGCTCGCGCAAGCGCGTTGAGCGTCGCCTGCACCAACGACCACTCTCCCCAGCCGCATTTGACACGATCGGCGAAAACCACCTGATCGACGTCGTTAAACGCCGCCTTGATGGCATCAAAATCAGCGGGTTTCGCCCGTCCATCGAAATGGATCGACACGAAATCACCCTTGGTAATCAGTTGCCGCACCTGAGCTATGAGCGCTTCTGGATTGGCGTGACACAGCAAAATATAGGCAATCTTGGCCATTTTGGCGGGTTTTCCTGTGTTAAATCATGCTCGATTATTGCTCTTGCCTCTATAAAGCCAAATTTTCGCTTAAAAAACACCCTTTATGCGAAGTTTTATGCTCAAACAGGGTTAACAAATATAAAACAGGCGACAGGGGCGACTATGGGCTTTCCCGGAACATGGATGACGACAAGCGAGACGCTGGTCTACCGCGTCATTCCCAAATGCGCCTGCTCGACCATCGGGCAAATCATGCATTACGTGGATCACGGGCGCTATTTTGACGGCGATATTCACGACGCCACCACCGGCCTGCATAAATGGGCACTGACCGAGAGCCAGCCCAAGCTGACCCACGCAATCACTGATCCCGACGTGTTCACCTTCACTTGCGTGCGCAACCCCTACACCCGCGTTCTGTCGGCGTTTTTCGACAAGATTTGCGGCATCCAGCGCAATGGCCAACGCTATCGCGGCAAGCTGGTGCCGTTATTGATCCAGAAATACGGGATCACGGTGGAGGGCGAGTTTGACCAGATCGCCAGCTTTCGCCGTTTCTTGCTATTCGTGCGCGACAGCATCAAGTTTCGCCGCCCGATGGACCCGGATATTCACTGGTCATCGGTGGCAGGTCACGCCTCGACTTTGGTAAATGGTGGCGGGCATTATAACATGATCATCGCCACCGAGGACTTTACGCGCGGCATGACAGAGGTGTTGGCCAGCGTTGAGTGTCGCCACCCGATCGACCTTGAAACCATGCCGAGGTTCAACGAATCCGAAGGTCACGGCCCCAAACGCGCCCATCCTGTCGAGGCGTTTTTCGACGATCTGTCGATGCATCTGGTCTATGAAATCTATCACCGCGATTTCGAGTTGTTCAAATATGACGCGAGTGATCCGGCCAATAAAATGCCAATTGCAGAGATTGATCTTGACGAGGTGCATGCCAAATTACGCGGCTAACAAGTTACGCGGCTAATTTGACCAGCAGGGCTTACGGTTTGAAACCTTCCAATTGGCTCAAATATCCAATTCCAACTCGTCCGACGCGATCACCTTGAAAAATTCACCCCCCGACCAGATACCAAACCAGTCCTTACCCTCGATCTTGTGATGACAGCCAAGATCAACCAGCCGGTAAAAGCTCTTGCGATCAATCAGCGCCTCCAGATTGGCGCGCACCAGCACATAGGGCGAAGGCTCGCCGCTCGCCTCGTCGCGCGTCACCCGAATCGGAAAATCCGGCCCCGCAACCACCATATCATCGACATTGGTGGTGAAGGTAATCACCTGATCGCGCCCCGATCCGGCAACCTCGAAATCCACCGCCACGAACGGCGCGTCATCGACCGTAATCCCGACTTTTTCCACCGGCGTCACCAGAAAATAGGCGTCCCCATCCTTGCGGATCACCGAGGCAAACAGCTTGACCAGCCGATGTCGTCCAATCGGCGTGCCGAGATAAAACCATGTCCCGTCGCGCGCGATTCGCATATCGAGATCACCGCAAAACTGCGGGTTCCACAAATGCACCGGCGCTGGCCCCTTTTTGCCCGCTTTGCTCGCCGCCTGCGCGATGCTGTCCGCATTTGCCTTCACAATATTTTGTGTGTCGCTTTGATTTGCCATTTGTTCATCTTCGTCTAATTTGCCAGAATAGGGTCACGAGCTGTCATGGGCAGCGTTCATAAATCTAACTTAAGACGAGATGGGGCAAATGTCATGGCGGATGATGGCGAGAAGTTGCTGGGCGAGATTTCAGAGCTGGGCGAGGCGCTGATCGCGGCCAAATCAAGCATCGCCAAACAAATTATCGGCCAGCAAACTGTGGTTGATCTGGCGCTGATAACCCTGCTTTCCGGCGGTCACGGTCTGCTTGTGGGCGTGCCGGGACTGGCCAAAACCCTGCTGGTAGAGACCCTCGGCACCGTCATGGGTCTCTCCACCAATCGCGTGCAATTCACCCCCGATTTGATGCCCGGCGACATTCTCGGCTCCGAGGTTTTAGAAACCGCCGCCGACGGCAAGCGCGCTTTTCGCTTCATTGAGGGCCCGATTTTCTGCCAGCTTTTGATGGCCGACGAGATCAATCGCGCCAGCCCGCGCACCCAATCGGCCCTGCTTCAGGCCATGCAGGAACGCGAGGTCACCATCGCGGGCCAAGAACGCCCACTTGATACCCCGTTTCACGTTCTCGCCACCCAAAATCCGATCGAACAAGAGGGAACCTATCCTCTGCCAGAGGCCCAGCTCGACCGTTTCTTGTTGCAAATCAACGTCGATTATCCTGATCGCGCGACCGAGCGTGATATCCTTTTGGCCACCACCGGCACTGACGAAACCAAGGCCAGCCCAGTGTTTACTGCGCCCGAGTTGATCGCCGCGCAGCAAGTGGTGCGCCGCATGCCGGTTGGCGACGCGGTGGTGGATCTGATCCTTGATCTGGTGCGCGCCGGTCGCCCCGATACCGCCGACGCCCCCGCCCATGTGCGCGATTTTGTCAGCTGGGGACCGGGACCACGCGCCGCTCAAGCGTTGATGCTGGCCGTACGCGCGCGCGCCCTTCTCGACGGCAGGCTCGTGCCCGATGCCGAGGATGTCGCCGCCTTGGCCCACCCGGTTTTGGCCCATCGCATGGCGCTTGGATTTGCTGCCCGCGCGCAGGGGATCGAGCTTGATGACGTGATCGACGACATCGTGCGCGAGACCCTGAAAATAGAGGCCGCAGCTTGAGCCAACCCTCCCCATTTGACGGCATAAAACTGCGACAGCAGGCCCAGCAACAGGCCGCTTTGTTGCCGCCGCTTTTGGTCGAGGCCCACCATCTTGCCGCCTCGGTGGTGATGGGAACCCATGGCCGTCGTCAGGCCGGGCAGGGCGAGGAGTTCTGGCAATTTCGCCCCGCCGTTGCCGGGGATGCGTGGCGTGGCATCGACTGGCGGCGCTCGGCGCGCCCCGATGCGCCCTTCATCCGCCAGCAGGAATGGCAAGCCGCCCAATCGGTGCATCTGTGGCTCGATGGCGCACATTCCATGCATTTCAGCGGCGCGCCAAAACGCACCCCGACCAAAGCGGCGCGGGCCAATCTAATCGGCCTCGCCATCGCCATTTTACTGTTGCGCGCGGGCGAGCGCGTGGGCCTGATCGAGGACCATGACCCCGCGCGCTCGGGCCAGACCCAGATCGACCGCATCACCGCACAGCTTGGCGCGCGTTTGAGTGATGACGACTACGGAGTGCCGCAAAATCGTGCGTTTGCCAGCGGCAGCCGTGCGGTGTTCCTGTCTGATTTCCTCGGCGATTGGAGCCAGCTTGAGAGCGTTCTCGCCAACGCCGCCGACCGCCGCGTCAAAGGCGCGCTGATCCAAATTCTTGACCCAACGGAGGAGGAGTTCCCCTTTGACGGGCGCACCCGTTTTCACAGCATGAGCGGCACGATCCGCTTTGAAACCCTGCGCGCGCGTGGCCTGAAATCGGCCTATCTCGACAAGCTCGCCGCGCGCAAACAGGCGCTGCAAACGCTGTGCCACGACACTGGCTGGCAGTATCTTTGCCACCACACATCCTCGCCCGCGCAACCGGCATTGATGTGGCTTTATTCGGCTCTGGCGGCGGGGCGATAGCGGATGTTTGGGCTGACTTCCCTCGGGTTTTTGCTCCCTTCATTGCTGTTGGGCCTGCTGGCCTTGCCGCTGTTGTGGTGGCTGCTGCGCGCGATCCCTCCGGCGGCAATCCAGCGCCGCTTTCCCGCCGTCACCCTGCTGCTTGGCCTCAAAGATGCCGAGAGTACGCCGGCCAAAACCCCGTGGTGGCTGCTGGCTTTACGCATGTTGGCGCTGGCGGCGATGATCGTCGGTTTTGCCGGGCCGATCCTCAACCCAAAAGCCGCGCGCCTCGCCACCGGCCCGTTGCTGATCCTCAGCGATGCAAGCTGGGCCAGCGCGCCTGACTGGAGCGTTCGCCAAGACAAAATAGGCGCGCTTTTGAGCGAGGCCGCGCGTCTTGGCCGCCCCGCCGCCGTGATGCTTTTGACCGACAAACCCACCCAAGCCACGCGTCTGCCCCTGCGCGATGCCCGCGATTGGGCCGAGGGCGTCAAAGCGCTCGCCCCCGCCCCGTGGGAGCCGGATTACGCTGCTTTTAACGCATGGCTCAAACCGCTTTCGGACCAAAAATTCCAGACGATCTGGCTGTCGGATAATCTCAAACGCGCCGGTCGCGATGCCCTCGCCAAGACGCTGTCCGAGCGGGGAAGCCTGACGGTTTTAGAGACCAGCGCGAACATCCTCGCCCTCGCCCCGCCCAAGTTTCAGGATGGCAAAATCAGCATTGAGGTGCTGCGCCCACAGCCCGGACCGGCCAAAATCGTCAATATCAACGCCTATGGGCCGGACCCTGCCGGGATCAACCGGCGGCTTGCGACCAGCCCTGTTACCTTGGCTCAGGGCGCGACCCGCACGAGCGCCACGTTCGATTTACCAAGCGAGCTTCGCAATCGTATTCGCCAGTTCAAGATCACCAGCCAGCGCTCGGCGGGGGCGGTTGCGTTGACGGATGACGCGCTGAAACGGCGCAAGGTCGCGCTGTTTGCCGGACAGCGTCCGCGCGAAGGTCAGGAACTGGTGACCGCGCTGCATTTTCTCAAAAAAGCGCTTGAGCCGAGTGCCGATCTGATCGAGGCGCCGGTTCTGGACAGCCTGCGCGCCAGCCCCGATGTGGTGATTTTGGCCGATGTGGCCAAGATGAACAAGGCCGAGACCAGCGCGCTTGAAAAATGGGTGCGCGCAGGTAGATTGCTGGTGCGGTTCGCGGGGCCAAAACTCGCCGCCGAGAGCCTTGCGCAGATCGACCAAGACCCGCTTTTGCCGGTGCGTCTGCGTGCAGGCGGGCGCAATGTGGGCGGGGCAATGTCGTGGGGTTCGCCTAAGCTCTTGAAACCGTTCGAGAAATCTTCGCCCTTTTTCGGACTAAAAATTCCCGCCGATGTCAGCGTCACCTCACAAGTGCTGGCCCAGCCCGACCCAAATCTCGCCGCGCGCACCATCGCTTCGCTTCAGGATGGCACTCCGCTGGTCACGAGAAAATCGCTTGGCGACGGCCAGATCGTGCTGTTTCATGTGACCGCGAATGCCGAATGGTCGAGCCTGCCGCTGTCTGGCCTGTTCGTGCAAATGCTGGGACGCCTCGCAGTTTCGACCCGCGCCGCCGCCACGAGCGAGGCCGATCTGGCCGGTCAATTGTGGCAGCCCCAACAGGTGATGGACGGGTTCGGCACGTTACGCGCGGCGGATAGTCTGGTCGCGGTGCCGGGCGAGCGTCTGGCCAACGCCACCACCGCCGCCGATCTTTTGCCGGGGACTTACGGCAATGGCAAACGCCAGATCGCGGTCAATGTCATCACGCCGGATCGCGCGCTTACCCCCGCCCAATGGCCGCAATCGATCAGCGTGATCCCGATGGTCAATGACCAGCAACAGCCCCTCAAAGCGATGTTTTTACTGGCCGCGCTGGCCCTCTTGATGCTGGATATTCTTGCCAGCCTGTGGCTCGGCGGTCGCCTGTTTGGGCCGCGCGCAAATACCATCACACCGATGGTGCTGGCGGGCAGTCTGGCGCTTTTGTTTGCCACAGCGCTCGCCCCACCCCGCGCCTATGCCACCACCGACGAGGAGGGGGTGCGCGCCACCCGCGAGACCGTTCTGGCTTACGTTAAAACCGGCGATAAAACGCTGGATGCCACCTCGCGCGCGGGGATTTTCGGCCTCTCGCAAGTGCTGGCCCAACGCACCGCCATCGAGCCGGGAGACCCGATCGCCGTTGATCTGGAGAGCGCCGAGTTGGCGTTTTTCCCCCTCATCTACTGGCCTATTTCCGAGAGCCAGCCCCTGCCATCGGCGGCGGCTTACCTGCGGATCAACGCCTATCTGCGCTTTGGCGGCATGATCCTTTTTGACACCCGCGACGCCAATCTCGGCGGTTTTGGCAATGGCACACCCAACGGGCGACGCCTGCAACAAATCGCAGGCCAGCTCGATATTCCTGCGCTCGAACCGATCCCGTCCGATCACGTCCTCACCCGCAGTTTCTACCTGTTGCAGGATTTCCCCGGCCGATATGCCCAAACCGATGTCTGGGTCGAGGCCGCGCCAAAAGACGCCGTGCGCGCCGAAGGCATGCCGTTTCGCAACCTCAATGACGGGGTTTCGCCGGTGGTGATCGGCGGCAATGACTGGGCCGCTGCGTGGGCGATGTTGCCCAATGGTGACTATATGTTTCCGGTCGGGCGCGGCGGTTATGGCGGCGCGCGGCAACGCGAACTGGCCTATCGTTTCGGGGTCAATCTGGTGATGTATGTGCTGACTGGAAACTACAAATCCGATCAGGTTCATGTGCCCGCCCTGCTGGAAAGGCTGGGTCAATAATGGTCACCGACATCGTCCTTGACCCGCTGTTGCCGCTCTGGAGCATCGCCGCGTTTGCCGCCCTCACGACCGCGTTGCTTGCGCTGGCGATCTGGCGCGGGCTGGCCGGTTGGGCCTTGCGCGCAGGCGCCGCGCTGGTCTTGCTATTCGCCCTCGCCAACCCCGCTTTCAGGCAAGAAAACCGCACACCTCTGGCCGATATCGTGCTGTTGGTGATTGACCGGTCCTCCAGCCAAAAAATCGCCGACAGACCAGCGCAAATCGCCGATGCGCGCGCGAAAATAGAGGCCAAGCTTGGCGCGATCAGCAACCTCAAGATCAAGACCATCGTGGTTAAAGACGCCCCCGTCGGCACCGACGCAGGCACGCTTTTGATGACCGCGCTCAGCGATACCACCGCCGAAATCCCGCGCGCGCGCCTAGCTGGTGCGATCCTTATCACCGACGGTCAGGTGCATGACATGACGCTGGCTCCCGATTTTCCCGCCCCGGTCCAGACCTTGCTGACCGGCAAAAAAACCGACTGGGATCGCCGTCTGAAGATCATCAACGCCCCCGCTTTTGCCATCATGGGCGAGAGCGTCACCCTGAAACTGATGGTCGAGGATCAGGGCAATATTCCCGCCTCGCTCCCGCAAACCAGCATGTTGACAATCGCCATTGACGGAGGCGCGCGGCAGACGTTCAACGTCGAAGTTGGCCAAGAGCTGACGCTGCCGATCAAGCTCGCGCATGGTGGGCAGAACGTTTTGCAGTTCAAAATTCCGACGATCAAAGGCGAGCTGACCGCGCGCAACAACGCCGCCGTGGTCACGATCAACGGCGTGCGCGACCGCCTTCGCGTGCTGCTGGTATCGGGCGAACCTCACGCGGGCGAGCGCACTTGGCGCAATCTTTTGAAATCCGACAGCTCGGTCGATCTGGTGCATTTCACCATTTTGCGCCCGCCCGGCAAGCAAGACGGGGTGCCGGTATCAGAGCTCTCCTTGATCGCTTTTCCCACGCGAGAGCTGTTTTTGGACAAGATCGACCAGTTCGATCTGATCATCTTTGACCGCTATCGTCGGCGCGGAATTCTGCCCTCGATCTATCTGGATAACGTGGCGCGCTATGTCGAGGGTGGCGGCGCGGTGCTGGTCGCCGCCGGTCCCGCCTTTGCCGGTGCCGAAAGCCTTTATCGCTCGCCGCTCGCGCGCATCCTGCCCGCCAGCCCGACGGCGGGGATGTTTGAGACCGGCTTTGTGCCCAAAATCTCCAAGTTGGGCGAGCGTCATCCCGTCACCGCCGGTCTTGAAAACTTCGCGCCGCGCCCGCGTGCCAAGAACGGCGATCCCGGTTGGGGCCGCTGGTTTCGCATGGTGGATTTGGACAAACGCTCGGGCGATACGGTGATGACCGGTCCCAAGGGGCGACCGCTTTTGATACTGGATCGGGTCGGCAAGGGCCGCGTCGCGCTGCTGGCCTCTGATCAGGCGTGGCTTTGGAGCCGTGGCTTTGAAGGTGGGGGCCCGCAGCTCGAACTTTTGCGCCGTCTGGCCCATTGGATGATGAAAGAGCCGGAGTTGGAGGAGGAGTCCCTCAGCGCCTCGGCAAAAGGTCGTGACGTCACCGTCATTCGCCGTTCTTTGCGCGAGAAGGCCCGTATTCTGAGCGTCACAAACCCCGATGGCAAGGTCACCAAGCAGCCTCTGAACGAGGTCGCGCCCGGCCGGTATGTGGCCAAATTCACCGGCGATCAGGACGGGCTTTATCGTCTGCGCGAGGGCAAGAAAACCGCAGTGATCGCGCTCGGCCCTGCCGCACCGAAAGAGTTCGAGAACGCGATTTCAACTGGCAATCTGCTAGCCCCGCTGGCGCGCGCAACCCGTGGCGGGGTGCTTCGTCTCGCCGCTGGGGTGCCCGATATCCGTTTTGTGCGCGAGGGTCGAGTTGCAGCCGGACGCGGCTGGATCGGCCTCACGCGCCGCAACGCCTATGTAACCACGGATATTCGCCTGCGCCCTATCGGCTCGGAGTTGATTTTTCTGCTGCTGGCGGCGTTTACCATGCTAGGCGCGTGGTGGCGCGAGGGTCGATAGGCGGGTCGCACCGGTATTGCCGTGCGCTGGACATTTCGCCAGAATTTGCTAGATTGGTAATATAACTTTACCAATCCACAGGATTTGCCCATGGACATGCCCGCGCCAAACCCCCTGATCCTGTCTCGCAAGGCCGATATCGTGCGCGCCTTGACATCCGCCTTGCCCGACGGCGCGGTGATTTTTGATCCCAACGAAACCCGCGCCTATGAATGCGACGCGCTGACCGCTTATCGCTGCGCGCCGCTCTGCGTGGTCTTGCCCACCTCTACCGAGGAGGTCGCGCGCGTGCTGAAAATCTGCCATACCGAAGGGGTGCCAGTGGTGCCACGCGGCTCTGGCACATCGCTCGCAGGCGGGGCATTGCCCACCGCCGACAGTGTGGTCCTCGGGGTGGCGCGTCTTAGTCAAGTGCTTGAAACCGATATAGAAAACCGGTTCATTCGCGTGCAATCCGGCCGCACAAATCTCAGCGTGAGCGGAGCAGTCGAGGCAATGGATTTCTTCTATGCGCCCGACCCCTCCAGCCAGCTTGCCTGTGCCATTGCCGGAAATATCGCCATGAATTCCGGCGGCGCGCATTGCCTGAAATACGGGGTCACCACCAATAATCTTCTCGGCGTCACGCTGGTTTTGATGGACGGAGCCGTGGTTGAGCTTGGCGGCGCGCACCTTGACGCCGGTGGCCTTGACCTGCTCGGGGTGATTTGCGGCTCCGAAGGCCAGCTTGGCGTGGTGACCGAGGCCACATTGCGGATTTTGCCCAAACCCGAAGGCGCGCGCCCGGTTCTGATCGGATTTGACACCAGCGAGGCCGCCGGCACCTGCGTTTCCGACATCATAAAAGCCGGCGTTTTACCCGTGGCGATCGAGTTCATGGACCGCCCCTGTATTCGTGCAACCGAGGCCTTCGCCCATGCAGGCTACCCCGATGTGGAGGCCCTGCTGATCGTCGAGGTCGAAGGCTCACCCGACGAAATCGCCTATCAGCTCGGCAAAATCATCGAGATTGCCCGCCGTCACGACCCCGCCGAACTGCGCGAAAGCACCAGCCCTGAGGAGAGCGCGCGCATCTGGGCTGGTCGCAAATCCGCCTTTGGGGCCATGGGCCAGATCAACGATTACTTGTGTCTGGACGGTACAATCCCCGTTTCCGAACTGCCCTATGTGCTGCAACAAATCCGCGAATTATCTGGCCAATACGGCCTTGACGTCGGCAATGTTTTTCACGCGGGCGATGGAAATATGCACCCCCTGATCCTGTTTGACGCCAACAAGGCGGGCGACCTTGAAAAGGCCGAAGAAATGGGGGCCGACATCCTGAAGCTCTGCGTCAAAGTCGGCGGTTGCCTGACCGGTGAACACGGGGTCGGGGTCGAGAAACGGGACCTTATGCTGGTGCAATACACCCCCGCCGACCTCGCCGCACAACTCGCCATAAAAGACGTGTTTGACCCGGCGTGGTTGCTCAATCCCGCCAAGGTTTTCCCGCTTGCCGCCACCGAAAACCGCCGCGCTGCCGCCGTCTAGGCGAGCGGTCACCCCACTATTGGACATCTGATCATCCCCAGAAAACGAGCTGGCGCTCAGCGATATCATCAAATCCGCGACCGGCCCCTTGCGAATTAGGGGCGGTGGAACCCGCCCGATTGGGGACACATTTGGTGACGCATTTGACGGCACCGATCTCAATACCCGCGCTCTGAGTGGCATCACCCTTTATGAGCCCGGCGCGCTGACGCTGGTGGTGAAATCCGGCACGCCACTGTCCGAAGTCGAGGCATTGCTCGCGCACCAAGGCCAGCGCTTGGCGTTCGAGCCGATGGACCATCGCGGCCTGATGGCCACCACCGGCGAGCCGACCATCGGTGGCATGGTCGCGGCCAATATCTCGGGGCCAAGACGGGTGCAAACCGGCGCTTGTCGCGACTTTCTGCTTGGCGTGCGCTTTGTCGATGGTATGGGCAATATCATCAAAAATGGCGGGCGGGTAATGAAAAACGTGACCGGATATGATCTGGTCAAACTGATGGCCGGCAGCTTTGGCACGCTGGGGGTCTTGAGCGAGGTATCGCTCAAAGTTCTGCCAAAAAGCGAAGTTCAAGCCAGCCTGTTGATCGATGGCCTTGAAGACGCACGCGCGATCAAGGCCTTGTCCATGGCGCTCGGCTCTCCTTATGAAATCTCGGGAGCGGCGCATATTTCAGGACCATCGCCAACCACGATCATCCGGCTTGAGGGCTTTGCTGCATCGGTCGTCTATCGGAGCGGGCAGTTGCGCGAGCGCCTGCGGGAGTTTGGTGATATTCGGATTGAAACCGATATTGAGCGCAGCAAATTCCTTTGGCAGGAGTTGCGCGATGTGTCGCCATTTTGGCAAGCTTCCGGCGATGTCTGGCGCATTTCGCTCAAGCCTTCGGACGGGCCAAAGCTGGGGGCAAAACTGCGCAAAGCTTGCGATGCGCGCCTGATTTATGATTGGGGCGGCGGTCTAGTTTGGGCGCTCATGCCCGAAGGTTTCGATCTGCGCGCCCAACTCAATGGTATTCCCGGCCACGCTCGTATTGAACGCGCCTCTGCTGAGGTTCGGCGAAAATTCACGACTTTTGCGCCCGAACCGCCGGTCCTGCGCGACCTGTCAAAAGGTATCCGCGCACGTTTTGACCCGCGCGGCATTCTCAATCCCGGCCTGATGGGGCAGTAAATATGCAGACCAATTTTACCCAATCCCAGCTTGATGACCCCGAGATCGCGCGCGCAAACGAAATCCTGCGCGCTTGTGTTCACTGCGGTTTTTGCACCGCAACTTGCCCCACCTATCAGGTGCTTGGCGACGAACTCGACAGCCCGCGTGGCCGGATTTACCTGATCAAGGACATGCTGGAGCAGGAGCGCGACGCCGATGAAACCACCGTCAAACATATCGATCGCTGCCTTTCGTGTCTTGCCTGCATGACCACCTGTCCGTCCGGCGTTCACTATATGCATCTGGTCGATCACGCCCGCGCCCATATTGAACGCACTTATAAACGCCCCCTGATGGATCGCCTCGTTCGCTTTGTTCTCGCCAATATTCTGCCCTATCCAAACAGGTTCCGTCTGGCCATTCTTGGCGCGTGGATCGGGCGACCATTCAGGGGCCTTTTGCCCAAAAAACTGCGGGTGCTCGTGGATATGGCCCCCAAATCCATTCCCCCCGTCAGCCGTAATGACGACGCGCAGGTGTTTTCCGCCATTGGCCCGCGCAAAAAACGGGTCGCGCTAATGACCGGCTGCGCGCAAAAGGCCCTCAACACCGACATCAACGACGCAACCATCCGCATATTACGCCGCCATGGCTGCGAAGTGGTCGTCGCCAAGGGCGCAGGATGTTGTGGCGCGCTCACTCATCACATGGGCAAAACCACCGACAGCCACAAAACTGCCGCCAAAAATATCCACGCGTGGAGCGCGGAGATCGACACCGACGGACTGGACGCCATCGTCATCAATGCGTCAGGCTGCGGCACCACCGTCAAAGACTATGGCCACATGTTCCGCAGCACGCCACTGGCCGACAAAGCCGCGAAAATTGCCAGCCTCACCCGCGACATTTCCGAGTTGCTCGCTGAGCTTGACCTGCACAACGGCTCCGCAAGAGGCCTTCCCACCGACGCCACCAAAGGCCTGCGCGTCGCCTATCATTCTGCCTGCTCCTTGCAGCACGGCCAGCAAATCAAAACCCTTCCCGCAGAGCTGCTTGCGCAGGCAGGTTTTGACGTAGTCACCCCGACCGACGCCCATCTTTGTTGCGGTTCGGCTGGCACTTATAACCTGTTGCAATCCGAGATTTCCGCCAAACTCAAGTCGCGCAAGATCACAGCCCTTGCCGCCACGGCACCCGACATCATCGCCACCGGCAATATCGGCTGCATGGTGCAGATCGGCTCCGGCAGCGAGGTTCCGGTCCTGCATACCGTCGAGCTGTTGGATTGGGCGAGTGGTGGCCCAAAACCACGCGCTCTATCCGATTCGCACCAATAATGGCGTGAAAATCTCAAGATTGCCTTAACTTACACCGCCAATCCCACATTCCTGCCTTAGAATCGCCCTACCCCTCGTTAGAAATGGCGGTGGGGGCGCAGACTTGAGGGAAAAGTATGCGCAAATTCATATTGCTGCTGTTGGTTCTGTGGGCGACCGCGGACCGCGCGCATGCAAACGAAAAGCTCGGCATGACTGCCGCCAGGCAAACGCAGGCATGGGAGGCCGTGGGTCGTCTCAATCTGATCGGAACCGGGTTTTGCACCGGCGCGCTAATCGCCCCAAATCTGGTGCTGACGGCGGCGCATTGCATGTTTGACAAGCGCACAGGCAAGCGGGTCGAGCTCAAAAATATCGAGTTTCTGGCCGGTTTTCGCGATGGTCGCGCGGCGGCAACACGCACGGCCCGGCGCGTGGTTCTCAACAAAAACTATCGCTATAATAATAAACGCCGACTTGAACGGGTCGCCACCGACATCGCGCTGATCGAGCTTGACACCCCAATAAAAAACGCGCGCATCATCCCGTTTGGCTGGGCGAAACGCCCGAAAGTTGGCCAGACGGTCGAGGTTGTCAGCTATGCCACCGATCACCCCAACGCACCGACCTTGCAAGAAACCTGCCGCGTGCTTGGCCGCGATCCCGCCGTACTGGTCTTGTCCTGTCAGGTCAATTTCGGGGCCTCGGGTTCGCCGATTTTCGTGATCGAAAACGGGGTGGCGCGCATAACGTCGGTGGTCTCGGCCAAGGCGGAATGGAATCGCAAAAAAGTCGCTCTTGGTGCCGGTCTTGGCCGTCCGTTGCAGGACCTCATTGGCCAGATCTCGAGCCTTAGCGCGGGGATCACCAGCATTCAATCTTTGGCGTCTCAATAGCAAAGTTCACCTGCCGCAACGAGCTAACCACTTGACATAAAGTGATAAAAAAATCGCGATCGTCCCTCTTGAAGCGCGACACATGTTTTCCCATATCTGTTTTACCGGATGCCTAGTCAGGGTTCGGCAGACATGAAACAGATGGCCCGTCCCGTCGGGAGGGCCAACAAAATGTATCGCTCAAAAGGAGGATGCCGCTATGCGCAACTTTGATTTTACACCCCTTTACCGCTCCACCGTCGGCTTTGACCACTTCGCCGACCTGATCGACCGGGCTTTTTCCGGCGACGTGGCGCAGAACACCTATCCGCCGTTCAATATCGAAAAAACCGCCGATGATGCCTACCGGATTTCCATCGCTGTTGCCGGTTTTTCCGAGGATGATTTGGCGATTGAGGTCCGCGAAAACCTGTTGCTGATTTCCGCGCGTAAATCAACCGAAACGCCGGATGACGGGCGCGCCTATTTGCATCGCGGCATCGCCGAACGCTCGTTTGAAAAGCGGTTCCAGTTGGCCGATCATGTGTTGGTAACTGGCGCTACCGTTGAAAACGGGATGCTCAATGTGGACCTCGTGCGCGAAGTTCCAGAGGCGCTGCGTCCGCGCCGAATTGAGATCACAAGTAACAAAACCATCAGCGCGAAACCTGCCAAAAAGCAGGTCTCAAAAGCTGCATAACGTCAGGTTGGTGCACCTCACGTCAAAGCCCGGATCATCTGGTCCGGGCTTTTTTGCAGATATTCAAGCGCGGTTTCGCGGCTTTAATCCAGCGCGATACACATATATTTCATCTCCAGATAATCCTCGACCCCGTGGCGAGAGCCCTCGCGGCCCTGACCTGACTGCTTGACACCGCCAAACGGCGCAACCTCGGTCGAGATCAGGCCGGTATTGATCCCGACCATGCCATATTCCAGCGCCTCGGAGACCCGATAAACCCGGCTCAGATCGCGGGCATAGAAATAGCTCGCCAGCCCGAAAATCGTGTCATTAGCCTGCGCGATCACGTCCTCTTCATCGGTAAACCGGAACAAAGGCGCGACCGGACCGAAGGTCTCGTCATTGGTGACCATCATGTCGGGGGTGACGCCGGTCAAAACCGTCGGCTCAAAAAACGTCCCACCCAATTTGTGTTCATGGCCACCCGTGACAATCGTCGCCCCTTTGGCCACCGCATCGGCAACATGGGCCTTAACTTTCTCAACCGCCGCCTGATTGATCAACGGCCCCTCGGTTACACCGGCATCAAACCCGTCGCCCACCTTCAACTTGGCCACCGCCGCCGCCAGTTTTTCCGCGAATTCATCATAGACCGAATCCTGCACATAAATCCGGTTGGCACAGACACAGGTCTGGCCATTATTGCGAAATTTTGAGATCATCGCGCCGTCGACCGCTTTATCCAGATCGGCGTCGTCAAACACGATGAACGGCGCGTTACCGCCCAACTCCATCGAGGTTTTCATGATCTGATCGGCGGCTTGGCGCATCAAAATACGCCCCACATTGGTCGAGCCGGTAAAGGTCAGTTTGCGCACAATTGGGTTTTCGCAAAACTCGCGACCAATATCGGAGGATTTGGTCGAGGTGATGACGCTAAACACGCCTTTGGGCGCACCCGCGCGCTCGGCCAGAACCGCCATCGCCAGCGCGGAAAGTGGGGTTTCGGCGGCGGGGCGGGCGACGAATGCGCAGCCGACCGCCAGCGCCGGAGCAACCTTGCGCGCGATCATCGCATTGGGAAAATTCCACGGCGTGATCGAGGCCACAACCCCCACCGGCTGTTTGATCACCATGATCCGTTTGTCGGGCTGATGGCCGGGAATGGTCTCGCCATAAACCCGTTTGGCCTCCTCGCCGAACCACTCAACAAAGCTCGCACCGTACAGGACCTCGCTCTTGGCCTCAGCCAGTGGCTTGCCCATTTCAGCGGTCAAAATCGCCGCCAGATCATCGGCATTTTCAACCATCAGCTCATACCAACGGCGCAGAACAGCCGCACGCTCCTTGCCGGTTTTCGCCGCCCAGCCCTTTTGCGCCACCTTGGCCGCCTCGATCGCACGGCGGGTTTCCGCCACACCAACATCGGCGATTTCGCAAATCACATCGCCGCGCGCAGGGTTGGAGACGCTAAACCGCGCCCCGTCATCGGCATCGATCCAGTCACCGGCCACAAAGGCTTTTTGGCACAGCAGGCTCGCATCTTTCAAAACATCATTCAGGTTTTTCGGGGATGACATATCTGGCCCTTTCGCAAAAAATATATCTCCCTTGGCTCTTTCACAATTTGCTTTTCTTCACAAGAGGCGGCAAGAATGGCTCACATAAAAGGGAGGTCGGATGCGCGCTATTGATTGGGACGATGCCTATGCCAACGGCAAATATATCGCGGGTGCCGACGAATATCCCGCGCGGTGGGCGGCCAAGGCGGCGACGTTTCGGGACCAACTTTCCGCGACAAATCGCGCGCAGCTCGATCTGCCTTACGCCGATGCACCGCGCACGCGTCTGGATTTGTTCCTGCCCGACGCCGCCCCGCGCGGGTTGGTGGTGTTTGTGCATGGCGGCTTTTGGCGCGCCTTTGATAAATCAAGCTGGTCGCATTTTGCCCAAGGCGCATTAGCGCGGCAATTCGCCGTGGCCGTTCCCAGCTACACCCTCTGTCCCGAAGCGAAAATCGCCGATATCACCCGCCAGATCGCTGCCGCTATCGACATGGCCTCGGGCCTGATTGCCGGGCCGATCCATCTTGCAGGCCATTCGGCGGGCGGTCATCTGGTTACGCGAATGCTGTGCGACGGCATCCCTTGGGCCTCGTGTTTTGTGGAGAGGATCGCGCGGGTGGTGTCGATCTCCGGCGTTCACGATCTTCGCCCCTTGCTTGCCACCGAGATGAACGAGGATTTTGGGATGGACGCCGCCGACGCCATCGCCGAAAGCCCGCTTTTGTGTCAAGATGTGCTGCCGGTTCCGGTGGTTGCTTGGGTTGGTGCGGATGAGCGCCCATCCTTTATTGACCAGTCAAACTGGCTGACCCAAGCTTGGCCCAACGCCACGATCACGCTTGCGCCAGACTGTCACCATTTCAACGTGATCGACGGATTGCTCGACCCACATTCAGCACTGATGGATGCGCTGTTGGGCTAAACCTAGTCATACCGCACCTCGTCGTCGTCGCCGAGATAAGCGCCGGTCTGCACCTCGATCAGATGCAGATCGACCTTGCCGTGATTTTCGATCCGATGGGTGGCCCCGACCGGAATATCAACCGATTGCTCTTCATAAAGATCGAACGTAACCCCGCTGATGGTGGCCCGACCAGAGCCTGAAACGATAAGCCAATGCTCCGCCCGGTGAAAATGGCTTTGCAAACTCAAAGACTGGTCAGGCCGCACCACCAGATGACGCACCACAAACCGGTGCTGCATCGTCAGACACTCACACAGACCCCACGGGTGCCGGGCCACGCCTGAGGGGACGGGGTCTGTGAAATGACTGCTCGGGGTAGCGATACTCATGGTGAAAATCCCTGTGATACCTATGGCTTCCACCTAAGTGCGGTAAGGTAAACGAGATGTTAACAAAAGCTGTGGAAACCGATTGTCTCCGATTTGGCAACAATCATCCGCTTGGCCAAAATATCCCCGGCGGAGCCATTTCTCAAACTGTTTTGGCCCCGAACCGCTCCTGCCATGTGGCAAACCGATCCCCCTTGGCCGCCCGCGCCGAATAAACCCCGCGCGCAATCGCCCGCGCCAGCGCAATCGCCCCCGCATGACCAAGCAACATCAAATCCATGTCAGCCGCCCCAAGCTCGCGCGCACCCGTCGCCACCCCAAACACCAAATCACCGTCAAACGGGGTGTGACTGGGAAAAATCGCCCGCGCCATCCCGTCATGAGCCGCAATCGCCAGCCTCGTCGCCTGCGCCTGACCCAGCCGCGCATCGGTGGCGACAATCGCTATCGTAGTATTAGCCCCCGCCAACGGCCCAAACGGGGCCACCTCCGCCAGTGGATCAAACGCGCGCGCACTCCCCAAGCCGCCATACTCGTCATTAACCTCATGCGCCGCCGCCCAAAAATGCCCGTCACCACCTTGCAAAACCGAGCCAACCGCATTGACCGCAACCAACGCCCCAACCGTCAAACCGCTCTCAAGGCAAAACGAGGCCGAGCCTAAACCGCCTTTCAAATCCATCGTCGTCGCCCCAACGCCCGCCCCGACAGAGCCAAGCTTGAACTCCTCCGCAGCCGCCTCAAAAGCCGCACGCCCCAACGCCTTATAGGGGTTCTCGCCCCAATTCTTATCGCCACCATTGCCCAGATCAAACAGGATCGCGCCCGGCACAATCGGCACCCGCACATCGCCAACAGCAAAGCCGCGCCCCTCACGCGCCAGCGCATCCGCCACACCAGAAGCCGCATCCAGCCCAAAAGCAGAGCCGCCCGACAACACCAGCGCGTCCACCTCTTGCACCAGCCGATCAGGGGCCAAAAGCTCGGTCTCCCGCGTGCCCGGCGCACCTCCCATCACATGCACGCCAGCGACAAACGGCTGATCAGCAACCAACACCGTCGCCCCGCTTTTCAGACGCGCATCGCCAGCATTGCCAACCCTCAGCCCGGCCACATCAGTGATCAGATTTCGCGCTCCTCGCCTCATCACGCCCCCCTTAAATACACCGCCCGCCATCAACCTCCAGCGCAACGCCAGTGATCATACTGGCCTCATCCGGGCATAAAAACGCCGCCGCATTGCCCATATCCTCAGGGGTCGAAAACCGCCCCAGCGGAATGGTCGCCAAAAACTTCGCGCGCATCTCGGGCGTATCCTCGCCCATGAACGACTTCAAAAGCGGCGTTTCCCCCGCCACCGGATTAAGCGCGTTAACCCGCACCCCGAACGGCGCCAGTTCAATCGCCATGGTCTTGGTCGCGGTAATCATCCACCCCTTGGAGGCATTATACCAGTTCAGATTTGGCCGAGGCGAGACCCCGGCCGTAGACGCAATATTCAAAATCGCCCCCGCCTTATTAGCCTTCATATGACCCACAAGATGACGTGCCGTCAGAAAAACCGAGCGCATGTTGATATTCAAAACCCGATCAAAATCAGCGACCGAAACCTCCTCCATCGGCGTGGGCAGATGAGTGACCCCGGCATTGTTCACCAAAATATCCAATGCGCCAAATTCGCTGACCGCCGCCTCGGCCATCGCCTTGACCTCGCCGTCATCGGCCACATCGGCCGTGAACGCGAGGCCGCCAATTTCCTCGGCAATTGCCCGCGCCGCGCCTGCATTGATATCGGCCACCATCACCCGCGCCCCTTCGCGGGCAAATGCACGCGCGATCCCCGCCCCAAAACCAGAACCAGCTCCGGTCACCAGCGCATGTTTACCTGTTAATCTCATTTGATCCGCCTTTTATTGCTGGCCCAACTCTGCGGCTTTAGGCGCTGCCACGCAATCCCATTTGATCACTTCAAGCGACGCCAATCGGGCAAATCGGCGGAGTTCCGAATGTAGTTTTGCGCGCCGTCGCTCACCCCAAATCACCCCCGCTTGCGGCCAAAACCCGCTCACACGCATCTCGCTTTTGGCGCGGTCACCCTTCAGTTCAAGCCGCCCGACAAAGCGGTCGCCCTCCAACAGCGGATAAACATAATAGCCCCATTTGCGCTTGGCTTTTGGCACGAACATCTCGTTGCGATATTCAAACCCGAACAGGCGCTGCACCCTCGCACGGTCACGGATCGCCGGATCAAACGGATTTATAATCCGCAATCTTGTCAATGGCCTGGCGCAAGCCTCAAGCCGAGCCTCAATATCATCAAGCGCCAGACATGCCTGCCACTCACCATCCTTACCCTCAACCAAAACCTCACATAACCGAGCCTTGGCGCGCGCGGTCCACGCCTGCACCTCCCGCGCATCCATCGCCCCCCAAAACCGCTTAATATCCCCCGCCGAGCCAAAGCCAAGCCGCGAGATCGCCCCCTGACAAAGCCAATCCACCTGCTCTTGATCCGCCACCTCGCGCGCCCGCAACTCCGCGGGAATGACCCGATCGGCAAAGTCATAAAACTTAACGAAATTCTCGCGCCGCGCCGTGGTCAACTCGCCCGCGCTCCACATCTGATCGAGCGCCTTTTTATGCGGCGGTCGCGCCCACATCTGCCGCTCGCCCTTGAGCTTGCTGTCAAACGCATGGGTCGAAACCGGTCCCTCGGCGCGGATTTTGGCGCGAATAGCCGCCAGATCAAGTGCGTTCAACCCCGATTTATACCAGTGATGCCCGTTAACCATTTCACCGCGCCGCCGAAATTGCCGCCGCCAATAGGGGTAATATTCCATCGGTAAAACCGAGGCATCATGAGTGAAATGCTCAAACAAGCGCCGCTCATCGGCCAGCGTGCGCCACAGCATCTCCTCGCGGTAATTCTGGTTTCTGCTCCATAAAATATGATGATGCGCGCGGCTGACATTGCGGATGGTGTCAAGCTGCACAAACCCGAGCGCGCGGATCATCGCCATCAAATCGACCGCCCCCACCGGCGCACGCGACAGCCCGGTCGTGTCCAGCCACAACCGCCGCGCGTCCTTGTTGGATATTTTGAACGGTGTCACCCGCTTGGCTCGGCACTACATCTTGAAAATTTCCGCCACTTCAAGCGAGCCGATGTCCAAAAACGGACAGGCCCGCGCAATTTTCAGCGCCGCCTCCATGTCATCCGCCTTGACCACAGAAAAGCCGGTCAGGTTCGCACCCTCCTGCGCCGCCAGATCGCCCAAAAACTCCGAGGGACCAAGCGGCGTACCCGGATTGACCATCGCGTCACCCAGATCCATCATCCAAGACTGCCATTTCTGCCGGTGAGCAACCCCATCCTCAGGAGTTTTCGGCTTGGCGCCGCCATGATAGGCAATGATAAATTCGGGCATATGTTTCTCCTGTTCACTACATTAAGGGGCGCAGGTTACCACAATATTAACCCGCCGCCTATCCGCATCACCCATGAAACGCCGCCACGGTCTTCAAGCTGGAAAACCCGTACAACGCCTCAAAGCCCTTTTCGCGCCCATGCCCCGATTTACCAACCCCGCCAAACGGCAACTCAACCCCGCCGCCCGCGCCGTAATTATTGATAAACACCTGCCCCGCGCGCAAGTCCTTGGCCAAGCGCATCTGGCGCGCCCCATCACGGCTCCAGATCGAGGCCACAAGGCCAAAATCGGTCCCATTGGCAATCGCAATCGCCTCTGCCTCGTCGTCAAACGCAATCACCACCTGCACCGGCCCGAAAATCTCGTCCTGCGCCAAAATATGATCCGGCGCCACCCCCGCCAACAGCGTCGGGCAAACATAATGCCCCGCCTCAGGCGCATCGGCGACAATCTGCCCCCGAGCGGCAACCTCCAGATCGCGCCCCTTGGCCAAAAACCCCTCAACCACGGATTTTTGCGTGCCCGAGATCAGCGGCCCCACGTCAAGATCACGCGCGGCTGGCCCAACCCGCAAGGCCTCGTAGCGCTCGGCCATTCGCGCGAGCACCTCGTCGTAACGCGACCGCTGAACCAATATCCGCGACGAGGCCGAGCAAGTCTGTCCAGCATTCTGTATCCCCGCATTGACCAGAAAAGGCAGGGCGGCGTCCAGATCCGCGTCCTCAAACACCAGTTGCGGGGATTTGCCGCCAAGCTCCAGCGTCACTGGCACCACGTTCTTCGCCGCCGCCGCCTGAATGAGCGAGCCCACCGGAACCGAGCCGGTAAACGAGAGATGCTGCACGCCGGGATGAGCCGACAGCGCGGCACCCGCCTCGCTTCCCAGCCCCGGCACCACGTTGAGCGCACCTTTGGGCAGACCGGCCTCCTCGGCAATCGCCCCAATGGCCAGCGCCGTCAAACAGGCCTCTTCGGCTGGTTTGAGCACACAAGCATTGCCCATCGCCAACGCCGCCCCGACCGAACGGCCAATGATTTGCATGGGGTAATTCCACGGCACGATATGGCCCGTGACACCGTGCGGCTCGCGCAGCGTGTAAACCGTGTAGCCGTCCAGATAGGGGATAGTCTCGCCGGTGATTTTGTCGGCAGCCCCGCCGTAAAACTCCAGATACCGCGCCAGCGCGCGCGCATCATTTCGCGCCTGCGTCAGGGGTTTGCCCACATCGGCGGCCTCGATCTGGGTCAGGGCATCCTGATATTTCAGCACCAACTGGCCCATGCGCGCCAGCAGGCGCCCGCGCTCAAACGCAGGCAATCGCCCCCATTCGCCCGCCCGCGCGGCAGTCGCGGCAGCCACCGCTTGATCAATATCGGCGGCTTGACCTCGGGCAATTTGGCCGATCTCGCAACCATCCGAGGGGTTCTCGACCGTCAGATACCCGCCCCCGAGCGGTGCGCACCAGCGACCGTCGATATAACAGTTTGATTGCTCAAACCACACCGCATCAAGTTTCATATGCTGTCTCTCCTCTAGCGCGTCGACTTCTTTCATACGCCCGCCCCAAATGAAGAACAATCGGGTTTGATTTTTGCATGCCGCAGCGTAAACAGAGCGGCAGGCACTGGCGTCGTCATATGGACCTCGACCAAACGCGAAAGAGTACCACCCCAAAGCACAGCGTGACCCTCGTTCTCTTCAACAACGCTCGCTGGAGTTGTTGTATCGTCTATGGTTTTTCCTCGCCAGAAGGACATTGAAATATGACCGTACATATTCGGCCCTTGATTGCCAGAGATAGCAGTGATGCCGCTCAGATTTTCTTCGATGCTATTAATTTTGGAACGGCAGATGTCTATACCGAGGAGCAACGATTGGCTTGGGCAGGCGACAAACCAAACCAAGATGGTTGGCACAACCGATTTATCAATTTGGATGGCTACGTTGCAGAAGTGGGCGGGCAGATGGTTGGGTTTATGACAATAGATGAAACGGGTTATATAGATTTGGCGTTTGTGACGCCGGAGACTATCGGCAATGGTATAGGCCGAAAACTGTATGAAGCGGTGGAAATTCGCGCGCTAGAATATAAGGCGAAGTTACTGACGACCCAAGCCAGCAAAAAGCCAAGCCATTCTTTAAGCGCATGGGCTGGTCGGTTGAATGCGAGCAGGTCGTGGCAAAAGGAAATGTAGAACTTACAAACTACAAAATGTTCAAGTCGTTGTCCCCCGAGCGTTAGAGCCAGCAAAACAGCCCCCGTCGGACGGTTACCCCGCGTGTCATATGCAAAATCTCCTTGCGCCTCCAGCTTTTCGCCGCCAAATGACAATGTCAACAAACCGTGCCTGCCGATCCAACGATCAAAGGAGACAACCGTCATGAGCGCATCAGCAAAAACCACCTCGCTAAGCCCTCCGCAAATTCAGGCGCAAAAAGGCGCGACACCACTGGTTTGCCTGACCGCCTACACCACCCCGATGGCGGCGCTGATTGATCCCCATTGCGACGTGGTTCTGGTTGGCGATTCCGTCGGCATGGTGCTGCACGGCTTGCCCTCGACCCTTGAGGTCACCATGGAGATGATGCTGATGCATGGTCGTGCTGTGCGCCGTGGCGTTGCCCATGCGCTGGTGGTGGTCGACATGCCGTTTGGCTCTTACGAGCAAAACCCGGCGCAGGCGTTTGCCAGTGCTGCCCGCATCATGGCCGAGACCGGTGCCGGTGCTGTCAAGCTTGAGGGTGGCACCCATATGGCCGACACCATCGCCTTTTTGGTGGCGCGCGGCATTCCGGTGATGGCGCATATTGGCCTTACGCCTCAGGCGGTAAACACGTTTGGCGGCTATAAGGTGCAAGGGCGCGGCGACAGGGCGCAGGCGATTATGGCCGATGCCCAAGCGGTGAGTGAGGCTGGCGCGTTTAGCGTCGTGCTGGAGAAAATCCCCGCCGCCCTTGCCACCAAGATCACCGCCGAGATTGCCATCCCCACCATCGGCATCGGTGCGTCGGTCGATTGCGACGGGCAAATCCTCGTGCTTGACGACATGCTCGGCCTGTTCACCGATTTCAAACCGAAATTCGTCAAACGCTATGCCGCTTTGGGCGAGGCCACCTCCCACGCCGCCGCCGCTTATGCGAGCGAGGTCCGCGCGCGCTCTTTCCCCGCGTCCGAGCATATCTTCAGCGACGAGAAACAAAAATGACCGCGCCTATTATTCGCACCCGCGCGGCCCTTACCGAACGTGTGAACACTTGGAAATCCGATGGAGCACGGCTCGGGGTGGTTCTGACCATGGGCGCGCTGCATGACGGTCATCTCAGCCTCGTTGCCGCCGCCAAATCCGCTTGCGATCGGGTGATCGTGACGATTTTCGTCAATCCCAAACAGTTCAACAATCCGGCCGATTTGCAAAACTACCCGCGAACAGAGCATGACGACGCGGTCAAGCTCTCCTCGTTTGCTGTGGACGCGATCTATGTGCCCGACCCCGACCAGATTTACCCCGACGGCTTTGCCACCAACATTTCTGTCGCGGGCGTATCGGCGGGCCTGTGCGGCGCCCATCGGCCCGGCCATTTTGACGGGGTTGCCACCGTGGTTGCCAAACTGCTGTTGCAAACCGGGGCCGATTGCACGTTCTTTGGCGAGAAGGACTATCAGCAAGTGCAGGTGGTCAAACGGCTGGTTCGCGATCTGGATATTCCCTGCGAAATCATCGGCTGCGACACGGTTCGCGACCCTGATGGCATGGCGCTTTCCTCGCGCAACGCACTGCTGTCGCCGCAGGATCGAGGCGCGGCGGCGGTGATCTATCAAGTGCTGCGCCAAATTCGCGACCAACTTTCGAGCGGCGAGGATATGGCCGCTAGTTTCGCCCAGGGCCGCGCCGAAATCCTTGCGGCAGGGTTTCAGGAGGTCGAATATCTGGAGTTGCGCGATGAGGCCCATTTTCAGCCTACCGCCGCGCTCACCGGCCCCTCTCGCCTGCTGATCGCCGCGCGCATCGGCGGGGTGCGACTGATTGATAATATCGCGGTCAGCTAGGGTCCGGGGTCAAAGTTCGTATCATAAATGATCCAAGCGCTATGACGCTTTTTTGCCATTTCCACACAGTCCGGCGCGCCCCTCACCACCCCCCA
>JAADIJ010000215.1:0-20716 GCA_013151335.1 Alphaproteobacteria bacterium
AGTTCGGGTTGGGTCGAAAATGATTTTTGCATAGCAAAAGAATAGCAAAATCAGATCACCTTGGGAATCGATGAGTTACGCAGAGGTCTCGATCCAAGCGAAATAGTCGAGATTGCACCGGATATCGCATCGTTTGTTCCGGCTGTTGCCCTCCCGACCGCCAAAATTTCGGTTCTATCGCTCAAACGTACATTTTGGGAAAAGGCGACCTTAATCCATGTCGAATGCAGACGGCCAACTGAAAAGCGAAGTGCGAACCGGTTGTCCCGCCATTGGTATGATCTGGCATGTTTGGCCGACCATAAATTGGGGCACGACGCTGTCGTTGACCGAAGGCTTTTGGACGATGTGGTCCAATTGAAGCAGGCTTTTTTCTATTCGAGCTATGCCGGATATGATCGGTGCAACGCGGGTGGCCTGCAACTGATCCCCGACGATGACAGTTTGGGGGCTCTGCAATCAGATTACGCCGCAATGCGTTCAGCCGGAATGTTTTACGCCGATCCTCCCGAATTTGGTGCGATCATTGAACGCCTCAGGAGATTGGAGAGTTTGATCAACCAAAAGGCCTGAAAGCGGTAAGGATTGGGCGGGTTGATCAGATTATTTGTTGCCCGCATGGTGCTTCCAAGAATCTAGGTATATACCATTGATATATGCGTATCGCCATACTATATTACAGGCAACACCAAGCAGGAGAACGCAGAATGGAACGCGCATCCGTTTTCAAGAATAACAAATCACAGGCGATCCGGCTTCCAAAGCGGGTTGCGCTGCCGCCAGAGGTTCGACAGGTTGACATTGTTGCCCTTGGTCGTGCGCGTTTGATTGTGCCCGCAGGTACGGCGTGGGAAAGCTGGTTTGCCGAAGGACCCGTGACTTCGGATTTCATGGTCGATCGAGATCAGCCTGACGATCAGGATCGAGACCCGTTCGCACCATGATCAAATACATGCTGGATACGAACATCGTCATTTACACGATGAAAAACAAACCAGCCCATATGAAGGAACTGTTTGTTCAGAGGCAGGGCCAGATGTGCGTCTCGACCATTACATCCATGGAGCTTTTCTATGGAGCCGAGCATTCCCAAAACCCGAAACAGAACTTGGCCGCAGTCGAAGGCTTTCTCGCACGCCTTGATGTTCTCGATTACGACACAGCGGCCGCTGCAAATACCGGGCAGCTTCGCAGCGAACTGCGAAAGGCGGGAACGCCGATCGGGCCATATGACGGATTAGTCGCGGGCCATGCGCGATCAATGGGTCTTATTCTGGTGACAAACAATGTCAAAGAGTTCGAGCGTGTGGCGGGGGTGCGCATTGAAAACTGGGCAGAGCTAGCGTGAAGTAAGTTCAACCAACGGGTGTTGCTGGACCTGGTGAGCCGAACGACCCGCGTGTCGGTTCAACCGGAGGCGTTGCAGGTAGCGTATTTTGGGCCCCGTAACGTACGTATTACATACGTATATATTGGGTGACAGAACAGGAGCGTGCCATGATCCAAGTGCAAGACTATACCGCCTCCGTGCGTGAGACCAAGACGCATCGCAAGGAGCTGAAAATGAAACCTTCGGTCGCCGAGGCGATCAAGAATGCATCATTGGCAGTGGGCATGGACATGAGTACGTTCATTTCTTCCGCAGCCTACAAAGCGGCGCGAGAGGTTGAATTTTCACAACATCAAACCGTTTTGTCCGCAGATGCGTTTGACGCCTTTGCGGCAGCCAATGACGCCCAAGGCACACGTAACCCGACCCTTGGCACGCTTTTACAGCGGCGAAATGACCTGTTTCAAGATGGCTGACGCGCGTTATGTGATACAACTGTTTGATAAGGCCCTGCATGACCGCAGGGCTTTTTCTTGCGGGGTTGAGGCTATGGACCGCTGGATCAGATATTCGGTCTCCGATCAGGTCATTGCCTGCCGGTCAATGGATGTGAGAAGGAAGATGATCCGTATGGGCAAATGATCGACAAGATCCGGGTTGGGAAAACCAGTAGCGTCCAAAGAGTATCAATCTCGCTGCTCTGATTTGGACCCGACCCGCGCATCGCCATACCGGCCCGCGGCGTGTGAAAGCCGCAATATGAGGCCTGATACATGAACTCACCCGATCACATGTCCAGAATGGTTCAGAAAACGCTTGCATTACCGGGGGCATCCACACATGGATGCTGATCGCCTCGGGCCAAATCATCATGCGAAAGGTCGATGGCTGGAAAACGCTCAGTCAGCCCACCGCCGACCAACCCCTTGACCAAGCGGCTTGATAGGCGCAAAGTTTGAGCCGCCCGGAGGTGCCAAAACCTACTTTCCCCTTTGGGGGCACTACCGAAATAAAGGCGGAACGGCAGATGAAAATCAAATGGCTTTATGATTTTCTGGCATTGAGCGCAGAAGGTAATTTTCGCGCATCAGCGGAGCAGCGCGGCGTGTCCCAGCCAGCCTTCAGCCGCCGTATCAGAGCGCTCGAATCTTGGGTCGGTGTCGCGCTGATTGACCGGGACAGCCAGCCATCACACCTGACCGAGGCGGGCAAGCTGTTCTTGCCAGCAGCCAAAAAAATCGTCGATATTGCCAATGCCTCCAAAGCAGAAATTCTAAGGCAGGCAGGCGAAAACGACGAGTGTATTCGGTTTGCCACGCTCGCGACACTGTCCCAGATATTCATACCGGCATGGCTGAGAAGCCTCCAGCCATTTATTGCCACCAACCGGATCATCGTCAGAACCGAGTATGGGACAATCGCCGATTACTTTGTGGCGCTGGATAAGAATATGGTCGATTTTTTCATCAGCTATCTCGGCCCGAATGCCGAATATCCGACGGATGTCTCCTCGCTTATGGCTCTTAAGCTTGGGGCGGAATCACTCGTGCCGGTGGCCAGCCCCAACCGTGATGGCTCGCGGCGTTGGTGGCTGCCCGAAGTGTCGGCCAGTCCAATTCCCTGCCTTCACAAACTGTCTGATCATTCGCCTTGGCCGATCAAAAAACATATGCAAGAAACCTACAGGGACCAAGCCTTTATGTCCGTTTACGACTCGTCCATCGGCACCACTTTAAGGGAAATGGCGATTGAGGGGTTTGGTTTGGCCTGGCTGCCGCAAACACTCGTCTGCGATGATCTGAAAAGCGGAAGGCTGGTTCGGGCGGCGAAACCGGCGGATGATATTTGCGTCGATATCATGATTTACCGATGCTCAAAATACAATGATCCCAAAGTGGAAAAAATCTGGAATATCATCCTGCAACAGGTGAGGGGCCATGTCGCGGTCTGAAAACTAGCCCCAGCCCCCGATGATATATGCACAAGTTCAGAGAAAAATCGCCAAGGATTCCCCCTTTTTCGGGTATTGAGCGATCGTGAATAGCTATGAAACATTACCTCATGCGTTTCTTGCATGAGATATACCGATATCAGCATTGGACGGGTTGGCCCCACCCTGCGCATAGTTTTTCAGAACAATAACCAACGGGAGAATACCAATGAAATTGAATAAACCTATTGCAGTGCTAGCCGTCGTGTCGGCAGCAGTGACACTGGGCGCGACTGCAGCGTCCGCTGAAAGTACACTGGATATCGTCAAGGCGCGCGGAAATTTGCGATGCCAAGTGGGCCAGCCTTCCCCGGGATTTTACAATCTTGATGCCAGCGGCAACTGGTATGGTCTTGATGTATCGGTTTGCCAGGGTGTTGCTGCCGCAATTTTTGGTGACAAATCCAAACTGGAGATCCAGTCCGTCAGCACTCAGGCGCGTTTCACCGCTCTGGCGAATGGCGAGTCCGACCTGCTGTCGCGTACCGCCACCTGGACATTGACCCGCGACACCCAGCTTGGGCTGGATTTCGTCACGCCCAACTTTTACGACGGCCAAGGCTTTACCGTTCGTAAAGACAGTGGCATCACCAGTGCGTTGCAACTGAAAGGTGCGCGCGTATGCGTAACCACAGGGACGACGACCGAACTGAACCTCGCTGACTTTAGCCGCACCAATAACCTGAATATTCAGGCGGTGACGTTTGAAGATTACAACGTGCGCGATGACACCTTTCTGAAAGGCGGCTGTGACGCGACAACCACTGACAAATCGTCATTGGCTGGCAATCTTCAGGCATTTCCGGTTCCGGCGGATTATATCATCCTGCCCGAAACCATCTCTAAAGAGCCGCTCTCTCCGGCGGTTCGTCAAGGGGATAACCAGTGGGAAGATATCGTGCGCTGGACAGTGTTTGCCATGGTCAACGCCGAGGAGCTTGGCATCACCCAAGCCAATGTTGACGACATGCGCGCCAATTCGACAAATCCCAACGTGCGGCGGATGCTGGGGGTTGAAGGCAACCTGAATGAGGGTCTGGGTCTGAAAAAGGACTGGGCTTATAACATCATCAAACAGGTCGGCAACTATGGCGAAATATATGAGAAATATATGGGGAACGGCCCGCAAGGCATCGGAATCCCGCGCAAAGGCAGCCTGAACGCGCTGTGGGAAAATGGCGGAATGATGTATTCGCCGCCCATGCGCTAAATATTGACCATCTGTGGCGCCGGACAGCTTGTTCGGCGCCACCGTTTTCAGCCGGGGATTACATTCGGCATAAAAACACCGGCAAAAACACCGGCAGCGGGAAACCAACGTGACAGATAAAGCCCAGCCCAAAGCCGCGAAACGCGTGGCTCCAAAGGAGAAGTTTAACTTCTTTCAGGACCGACGGGTGCGCTCGGCTTTTTACCAGCTTCTTACGGCGGGGGTTGTCGGCTGGTTTGTTTGGTATCTGGCCAGTAACACCGCTCACAACCTCTCCGTCCGGGGTATGAATACAGGTTTTGGATTCTGGAATGTTTCCGCCGGTTTTGATACCGATTTCAAGCTGATTAATTATACGCCCGGCATCGGAACCTACGGGCGCATATTCGTCATCGGCATCCTTAACACGCTGCTGGTTTCATTTTTTGCGATAATATTGAGCACAATGCTGGGTTTTTTCATCGGCGTGATGCGGCTCTCGTCAAACTGGCTAGTGGCCAAGGTGGCGCTGGCCTATGTGGAGATTTTCCGCAATGTGCCCCTGCTTATTCAGATAATATTTTGGTACATGGGCGTTTTCAGCGTTCTGCCTGTGGTCAAGAAATCCCTCGATCTGTCGTTCGGAACGGGATGGATGACGCTGAACAATCGCGGGCTCTATATATCAACGCCGCTTCCGGGCGAGCTGTTTTGGCTGACCCCTGCTGCCTTGGGGCTTGCGCTCGTCGGTGCGGTGCTTTTTCGGCGTCATGCCCGCAAGGTCCAGAATGCAACCGGACGGCAGATTAAAACCTTGCCTGCCTCACTGGCGGCAATTATTTTGCTGCCCCTTGCGGTATTTCTTGCGACAGGTGCGCCGCTGGCATGGGATATGCCCATGCTTACCGGCTTTAATTTCGTCGGTGGCACCAGCTTGCCGCCAGCCTTTCTTGCCCTTCTCATATCGCTCAGTATTTATCACGCCGCCCATATTGCCGAGGCCGTACGGGCCGGTATTCTTTCGGTCAGCGAGGGCCAAAGCGAGGCCGCGCTTTCAATTGGCCTAACTCCGAGGCGGGTGATGTCGATGGTGGTGATCCCCCAAGCCATGCCGGCCATCGTGCCGCCGCTGATCAGCAACTGGATGAATGTGGTCAAGAACTCGTCACTGGCCATCGCGATCGGATATGCCGATATTGTGTCACTGTTCATGCAAACCGCGCTCAATCAGGCCGGATATGCGATAGAAATGGTCGGAATGACCATGGGATTTTATATGCTTGTCAGCCTGACAATCTCGTTCTTCCTGAATATTTACAACAAACGCGTCCAATTGGTGGAGCGCTAGATCATGGCAATTATCAACGCGAATAAAACCCCTGATCGTCCGGCTCCCATATCGGAGACCTCGGTGATCGGCTGGCTGCATAAACATCTGTTCAGCTCGGTATTAAATACCTTTCTCACCTTCGTGATGCTTTATATCATCTATCTGACGGTGAGCGGCGTTTTCACCTGGGGTGTGCTGGACGCAACATTTGTCGCCGACAACCGGCGTCAATGCTATGATAACAGCCTGACCGGCGCATGTTGGGCCGGGGTGTTTCAGTGGTTTAATAATATCTTTTACGGGCGCTATCCACGTGATGAAATCTGGCGGATCAATTTCGGCGGATTGCTGCTGGTTTTATGGATGGCACCGCTGTGGATGAGCCGCGTAAAAGGCAAAGTCCTTGTGGCCACGACGGCGGTGGTTTTTTACCCGTTCCTTGCCGGTTATCTGTTTTCAGGTGGCGACAAGGGCTGGTTCACACAGATCATGGTGGCAGGGGCCATCACCGCTTTTGCCTTCAACATGGCAAATATGCTGACCGGGTTGTTCAGGTCACAGAGCCTGACTAAATTCCTGATCGAGGTGCTCGGGCAACAAAACGCCTCGGATAAAACCCAGCGCAATATTTTGTTGTTACTCACGGCGATTATTTTTGGCGCAGCGTTTTTCTGGCAGATGGGCCAGTCCCTTCAGCCAATCGTCTGGACCAAATGGGGCGGGCTGTTTCTGACGCTGGTAATTTCGGGCGTTGGCATTGCCTCGGCTCTGCCTGGCGGTATAATTCTGGCATTGGGACGGCGCAGCGAACTGGTGATCGTGCGCGTGCTCAGTATCGGGTTTATCGAGGTTTTCCGCTCGGTCCCGCTTATCACCGTACTGTTCATGGCCACCACCATGTTCCCGCTGTTCATGCCTGAAGGGTTTGTGTTGAACAAGCTGGTGCAGGTCATCATCGCCGTGGTGCTGTTTAACGCCTGCTATATGGCGGAGACGGTGCGCGCCGGGCTTCAGGCCATACCCAAAGGGCAGTATGAAGGCGCGCATACGATTGGTCTTGGCTATTGGGGCACTATGCGGCTGGTCATCATGCCCCAAGCGCTCAAATACATGATCCCGAATATCGTTGGCAGCTTTATCGGTCTGTTGAAGGATACCACGCTGGTTTCGATCATCGGGCTGTTTGATATTCTCGGCATGTTGCGCTCTATCAGCAAGGATACACCGTGGCTGGGCTTGCACAAAGAGCCGCTGATTTTTGGCGCGATCCTGTTTTTCATCATGTGCGCCTCGATGTCCAAATACAGCCGACATCTCGAGGTGAAACTATCAGCAGGCCGCACCCATTGACGTGCATTGAAGGAAAAATATCATGAGCAATGCCCCCAAAAACAGCCAGCTGGCCTCAGCCGCTTCCAGCGATGTGATGATCGAAATCAAGCAGATGAACAAATGGTATGGGCAGTTCCATGTTCTCAAAGATATCAATCTGACGGTTCACAAAGGCGAGCGGATCGTGGTTTGTGGCCCGTCCGGGTCGGGAAAATCCACCATGATCCGGTGTATCAACGCGCTTGAGGAGCATCAGGAGGGCGAAGTCGTCGTCGATGGTATTCTGCTAGGCAAAAACCTGAAAAATCTTGACCACATCCGCACCGAAGTCGGGATGGTATTTCAGAATTTCAACCTGTTTCCGCATATGACCATTCTGGAAAACCTGACCCTCGGCCCGGTCTGGGTGCGCAAGATGAACCGGGCTGACGCCCTCGAGAACGCGATGAAATATCTGGAGCGGGTCAGAATTCCCGAGCAGGCCGATAAATACCCCGGCCAACTGTCAGGTGGACAGCAACAAAGGGTGGCGATTGCGCGCTCGCTTTGTATGAGTCCCAAGATCATGTTGTTTGACGAGCCAACCTCGGCGCTGGACCCCGAGATGATCAAAGAGGTGCTCGACGTGATGGTTGAGTTGGCGGACACAGGCATGACGATGATCGTCGTAACCCACGAGATGGGCTTTGCCAAAACCATCGCCGATCAGGTGATTTTCATGGATGAAGGCGAAATCGTTGAACGCAATGAGCCAGCTGCGTTTTTTGACAAACCGCAGCATGAACGCACAAAACTGTTCCTGAGCCAGATACTCTAAACCGTTTTTCTTGTGACCCCCAGATCAAGGGACTAGTGAATATGATCAAAGTGACCGAGCGCGAAAACCCCGTTGACATGGTGACATTCGCCGAGACGGATCGTCTGTTCCTCAACCCACTGGAAACCGATGATTGGCGCATAAGACGCGTTGTCCACGACAAGGTTGTCGCCTGCGCCGAAGCGTTGCCAGACGGGTTATGCCTGATGGTATTTGAAGCGTTCCGCTCTCGGGCGCGCCAGTGGGAGCTGTGGAATCCGGTTTTCGCCAAGATTACCCAAAACAACCCCGATTGGAGCCAAGCGCAGGTCTATACCGAGGCGTCGCGCTGGGTCTCCCCCCCCGACGGTTTTGGCAGCGGCCATCAGGCAGGCGCGGCGGTTGATTTGAAACTGGCACGCGCGGATCGCACGGAACTGGAGTTTGGCGGCGTAATGAAGGGCCTCACCGGGGTTGCGCCGACTGATTGGCCGGTCTCGGCTGAACTTCGCAAAAATCGCGACATGCTCGTCACGGCGATGCAGGCGGCTGGAATGACAAATTATCCAGATGAATGGTGGCATTTTTCCTATGGTGATCGGCTATGGGCGGAAGTGACCAATCGCGATACGGCCTTTTTCGCACCGATAGATTAGCCAGATACATAGGGATATTCACCAACAGCGCCCTCTAACCAATTGACGCATACTTAACCCCACCCAACTTAACCGGAAGTAATCCAAACGAAAGCAAGCACCATGCCCACCCAGTTTTTCACCTCGCCCGGAAAATTCTATCGCGGCAATCTACACACCCATTCCACCTGCTCGGACGGAATTCTGGACCCCCAAGAGGTCTGTCGTCGCTATCAGGCCGAGGGTTATGACTTCATTGCCCTGACCGATCATTTTGTCGGGCTGTTTGACTATCCAATCACTGATACATCCGCCTTTCGCAATGACCGTTTTTGCACCATCATCGGCGCTGAACTACATTCGGGTTCCATGCAAAACGGGTATTTGTGGCATATTTTGGCGATTGGCCTGCCGTTTGATTTCACACCACCGGACGCGCCACATTTTCGCGCGATCAAGACTTCGGAATCGGGGCCCAGTCTTGCCCGGCGCGCCCGCGATGCTGGCGCATTTGTGGTCATCGCACACCCCCATTGGTCGGGCATGACCGAGGCCGATGCCAAGACGATTACCGCAGCCCACGCGGTGGAGATTTACAACTACGGTTGCGTGGTTGACAATGACCGAGGCGAAGGCTTCCTCACGCTAGAGCATCTCTTGAACGACGGGCGCCAGCTGAACCTGATTGCGGCTGATGACGCCCATTTCAACACACCTGACCATTTTGGCGGCTGGGTCATGGTCAAGGCCACAGAGAACTCCCCCGAGGAGCTGCTCTCGGCCCTTAAAGCAGGCGCGTATTATGCCAGCACCGGACCCGATATTCACGATATCCGCGTCTCTAAAGACTTTGTCGAGGTTGACTGCTCGTCGGCTGCAACCATCATCGTTCAGGGCCAAGGTACCTCAATGGCCACCCTGCATGGCACCTCAATGACGACGGCAAAGCTTTCACTGGAGCGCCTGAGCAACTCACCCTGGCTGCGCGTCACCGTCATTGACCGAGCAGGAAAAAGGGCGTGGTCAAACCCGGTCTGGGTCTAAAGCGCCCCAGAGAACGGTCACTCCCCCAGGCCCGTTCCCTCCGCCATTATAATCGCATAACCCCTTGGTTAGTAATAATTTTACTATTTGGAAATAATTTTCATCCCCCATTACGTCCCCCCTTGTGCATATTGCCGCATTCATAACATTTGGACGCCGTGATATCATCGAATTGAAAATCAATGGTGGCATCCGACCTGTTTTGTTGGAAAACTCTTCTTCATTTTCCACCTATTGGAGATAAACCACCGGCTTCCAGCCGGTCCGCGCACACGCGATTCTACCACAGGTTCCATGTCGTGTGGGTCACAAAATATCGTTACAAGGTTGTGCAAGGCCCAATGCGGGAGGCCGCGTTGATGGTATCAGGGAAGCCTTTCAGGCCATCCACCAATCCCGAATTTACAGCACTTTATGGACGTTATCTCCTTTGGCGGTTCCAGCCGCCGGTTGGATGGTTTTGATGCACCCAGAGATTACGTCATCCTTCAATTTCTACCAAACTCGCGACGCTACCGGTCACGGGCGAAACGACAGTGACAACGAGAATGTATAGGTTGCGGCTTTTAACCCGCCCGGCGCTTTGGTAAAGCGTCTGGCGCGCCGAATTGCTCCCAGGGCGGCCTTGTCAAATTCGGCAATCCCGGAAGACTTGATCAGTTGCAGGGCCGTCAGTTTCCCGGTCCGCTCAATGGTCAATGAAACCCGGACCGACCCGGTGCCAGACACGCCACGCGGATAGATCAGTTTCCGACGCACCCGGCTCTGAATTTGCGCACCCCATTGCGCCTGCAAGGCGTTTCGGGCGGCTTGTTTTTGCGACTGCACGGCGTCTTGGCCATTGCGCCCGCTGCGTAATTTTTGAGCGGCCCCCCCCCCCGAGGCTGTTTGCGCCGGAACCGACCGGGAAGGTGGCGTCTTGTTGACTTCGGGCGGTTTTGCTGCGGGCGTGGTATCGACATAGGCCGGCACGTCGGGCAGCGGCACCTGAACAAGTCTGGGCGGCGACAACCTTGGAGCCACCTTGTCGGTCAAGGGTGTCTGGCGGATATCGGGCGGTGAAGAAAATGCTTTGGGTTGCGCTGGTGCTTGTGTCTGCACCGTCGTCTGAACGGGTTTTTCAACCGAAATATCCGGTGATGTTGCCATCGGCAAAACCGGGGCCAGTCCCGCCACCGAGCGCGGGGCGGACGGCGGAGCCTGATCGGCAATAATCACCCCTTCAGGCGTTGGAGGGGCCGGAGGCAACAGGGCTGGTTCATTGGTGGTAACTTGCGGTGGTTGCCGCCATGTGCGCGAAAGGGCTGCCAAAGCCGGGCTCGCACCTGTCAGCGTCACCTCATTGCGGCCCAAAGCGCCGCTGTTGGTGGTGGATGCGCCGAACCCAGCGGGGGCCATTGCCCACAAGGCCAGATGCAGCCCGCCCGCCAACGGCAGAAAAACCAATGCCTCCAGCGGGCGCATCAGAGGGGGGACTCTGGCGTGCTGACCGTAACGATAGCGACATCGGTGATCCCGGTGGCGGCAAGCCTTGCCAGCAGACTTGCCAGTTGTGACGCCTTGAACGCCGCATCTGCACGGATCAACAGGGGGGTGCCCGCCGGCAGGTTGGCAAGCAGGCCAAACACCGCCTCACCCCTTGCCGACGCAAAGGCCTGTGTGCCGTTCGCATCGACATATAGCGTGGCTTGCCCGTCTGCGACTGTATCGCCACGAGACTGCGGCAGGGTTATCTTGAAAGGTTCCGGCGGAGCGATCTGCGCGGTCATCAGAAAGAAGATCAGCAGCAAAAACACCACGTTGATCATCGGCACGATGTTTTCACGGGCTGTCCGGGTGGGGCGGGAATCAGAGAACTGCATTTGCCTCACTCCGTCAGGATCAGTTGATCGAACCCGGCTTGGCGCAAGAGATCAATCACGCGCAGGAGCCGCGTCAGATCGGCCTCTGGTCCGGCGCGCAACAACACCGGCGCATCAGGGGTTGGCATCAGTGTACGCAGGATCTCGGGCAGCGCGGCCTCGTCGGCCAAAGGGGTGCCGTTCAGCAGCAGCGCGGCGCGGCGAACCTCGACCAGTCGGGGCGCTCCTTGCCATGTGGTATCACCTCCATTGGCGGTCTTCAGCGGCAACGCCATGTCCTGACCAAATCGTGCCGCTAACATGAAGAACACCAGCAGCAGGAAAACCACGTCGATCATCGGTGTCAGGCTGGGTTTGCGCCGGGCGCGCGGGGCGGCAAAGGTGAACATCAGCCGCGCCCGCCACGGATGAATATGCGGGTGGCGGCGTCTTCCATATCGGCCTGCAAGGTGTCGGTGACGCTTTCAAACCAGCTCAGCGCGACACCGGCCGGTATCGCAACCGCCATGCCAGCGGCCGTGGTCAGCAGCGCCACCCATATGCCACCCGCCAGCGCCGAGGGATCAGCCCGCGCGCCCGCATCCTGAAGGGTCTGAAAAGCGGTGATCATACCCAGAACCGTACCGAGCAGCCCCAACAACGGCGCGATGGTCGAAATCAGGTCCAGCGCCCGCAAACCACGCCGTGCCTGCCCCAGATCGGCGCGGGCGAACCGGGCGGTTTCCTCGCGGGCCGCAGCCTCGCTCAGGCTGTCGTCCAGCCGCGCTGACATGGCCCGTTGCACCAGCCGCGCCCGCACCGACTGGCGACCTGAAACAACGGCCATCGCGGCCTCACCCTGCGCATCGGACCATAGCGCAATCGCCCGGTCCGCAGCACCACCAGACCACGCCCCCAACAGTGTCAACTGCCAGAGCTTCCACAAAATCAGGGCCAGCGTTAAAACACTTAGACCAGCGATCAGCCAGAGGGTCGGACCGCCTCGGTCGAGAAAACTCAGCAGGGTTTGGGGTATCATCGGTGTGTTCCTCGTGCTTTGATGGTTTGCATGTCAGGGGTCATCCCGACGGCGGACCTTGTTCATCCAGACCTGCGCGCCCGTGTGGATCGCATCATAGACTGCGCGCCCGACGGCCTCGCCGATCGGGGTGTGCAGCCCGGCAAAGCGCGCCTGTCCCGCAGGGGCAGCAACAGCAATGCAATCGGTGCCGGTTCCGGTGGCAATGCCCGTTGGCAGGCGGTAAGAAACCGCCATCACCGCCGCAGTGCGCGCCTGCGTAGCAATCGAGAGCGTCTCGATCAAAGCGGCGTCCCCAAGTGCTGTATCAAGGCAAACCGCCAGATTGATCGTGCCCCAGTGCTTGCCGCGCCGGTCCACCCGCGCGCCGATATGTTCGCCGTTACTTAGCCCCACAGTTGCGACGCATGTGGCCGTCACACCGTCGACCGTGGCCCGCGCGGTTTCATAGGCATCCAGATCGCGAGAGGTCAGCATCGCGACGGCATCCGGCTGGCCCTTTTCGCGCAACTGGCCTTGCAGCCAGCCCGAAACATCCATGTCCGGTGGTAATTCGGCGTTGCGCACTTCGCGCCAAATAATTCTCGAGGCATTAACAAACCCCGGCGCGTTCAGCGACCAGCTTAGCACCCGGTGGCATGCGCCAAGATCCATTTCCAGCCATGGACGGTTCAAGTGCAGTTTCACGGCAGAACCTCCATCGGCTGGAACACCGGACCATTATCGGTTTCAGAATAATAGGCCGATACCCCGAATACCTGCGCCATATTTCGTTCGCTCAGCACCTCGCCGGGCGGGCCGTCGGCGACCAGACGTCCGGCACTGAGCATCAGCAACCGGGTGCAATGGCGCGCCGCAAGTCCCAGATCATGCAGCGATATCAGGGCCGCGCGTCCCTCGCGCGCCAGATCGGCAAACACCTGCATGGTGGATATCTGATGCGCCGGATCCAGCCCGGCGATTGGCTCGTCAGCCAGCAAAAGCGGCGTCTCCTGTGCCAATGTGCGCGCGATCAGTACCCGCGCCCGCTCCCCGCCAGACAAGCGAGTAACGGTGCGCCCGGCCATATCCTCCAGCCCCATCCGGGTGATCGCGGCGCGCACCGCCGCCTGATCCGCCGGTCGCAGGGAGGCCCCGCGCGGCAAATGCGGAATTCGGCCCAGCGCGATCAGCGTCGCAACCGATACCGGCCAGGCGATTTCGCGTGATTGCGGCATCCACGCGACGGCACGGGCGCGTTTTGCAGGCGGCAAAGCGGCAAGGCTGGAGTGGCCTTCAAACGGCAACAGGCCCAGTGTCGCGCGCATCAGTGTGGTCTTACCCGCCCCGTTTGGACCGATCAGGCCGATACACTCGCCCGGTTGGATATCCAGCGTGATGTCTTCGAGCACCGGGAGTTTTGCGCGATGTGCGCTTAGAGAGTTCAGGACCAGCAGGCTCATGCCATTTCCTTGCGCGTCTTGTAGATCAGATGCAAAAACAGCGGCGCGCCGATCATCGCCATCAACACGCCCAGCTTCAGATCCCGCGTCGGAAACAATTCGCGCACCGCAATATCGGCCGCCAACACCATCGCCGCCCCACCCAGCGCCGATGCCCACAGCAATACCGACGGGCGCGCGCCCACGATCCCGCGCAGCAGGTGTGGTACAATCAGCCCGACAAATCCGATCACCCCGGCCACGGCGGTCGCCGCCCCGACCGAGGCCGCAATCCCTAAGATCAGCACCAGACGCATCCGCGTCATGCGCATCCCCATCGCCTCGGCGGCATCCTCGCCCAGCGTCAGCGCATCCAGACCGCGCCCCAGACTAAGCAACAACGCCCAACCGACCACCATGAACGGAAGCGCCAGCCAGACATGCTGGAACGAGCGATCCGCCAGCGATCCCATCATCCAGAACACAATCTCGGCGGCGGCAAACGGGTTGGGGGAAAGGTTCAGAACCAGCGACGTCAGCGCCCCGGCCAGTGCCGAAATCGCGATCCCGGCCAGTATCAGGGTTATGGATGATCCGCGCGGGCCAGCCAGAAACAAAATCGCCAGAACCGCCAGAACCGCCATGCCCAGCGCCGACAATGGCAGCGCCAGCGCATATGACAGGGCAAACCCCGACTGGATCGCCAAAACCGCCCCGAGTGCTGCCGCACCGGAAACCCCGATCAACCCCGGTTCAGCCAGAGGATTGCGCAAATAACCCTGCATCGCAGCCCCGGAAAGCCCCAGCGAAATGCCGATCATCATCGCCAGCAAGGCGCGCGGCAGGCGAATTTCGCGCATGACCACGCTCAGCGGTGTTCCATTGTCACGGATTAGGGCGGCAAGGCTGTCGGCCATCGATGTGTTGGAATAGCCACTGATCAGCGACACCGTAAACAGCACCGCCACCAGCGCGATCAGTATACCGGCCAGCCTCATTACTCCGCCTCCAGTGACAGACGCAATTTGCGCATGGCTCGCACCGCGTCCAGCACTTGTGGCGTGCCGCAGATCCAGTCCCGGTCGCTGAGTGTTGGTGCAATGCGGGTGTGGTCAAGGGCGCGCAGTGCCGGATGGGTCAGGTTGTTTTCGGCTCTCGCCTGACCGGGGTAATCGCGCCCGGTTATAATCACATCCGGTTGCGACAGGATCAGTTGCTCCAGTGGCAGCGTCCCGCCTGCCTTCAGCCCGTATTCGGTTGCGATGTTATCAAACCCCGCCGCCTTCAGAATGCTACCGGCCAGTGTCCCGGTGCCGGTCGTATAGCTGTTGGCGTAGTAAAGTGCCGCGCGCGGCCGAACTGATGGCGCATCGACAAGCTTTGCCAGTGCCGCGCGAAAGTTTTTGATTTGCAAGTCCGCCTCGGCCTCGCGGCCCAGCGCCTTGCCCATCTGCGCCAACAAAACTGGAATTTCCGCAAGCGAGCGCGCGGGGGCAAACACCTTGACCTTCACACCCAAATTTCGCAGCGCACGCACGGTATCGGGCGAGGTAAAAGTGCCGGCCAGAACCAGATCGGGGGAGAGCAGGAAAACTTCTTCCGCCCCCGATCCGTTTGCCGGCAATGCTTGCGCGGCGGCAACCATCACCGAACTGGCCGGATCCTGAGACAGCCTTGACACCGAGATCAGTTGCCCCGGTGCCGCCAACCCCAGAGCAAGCTGGTCGGTGCAAAGATTGACCGAGACCACACGCTGTGGCGGCTCGGCCAAAGCCGCCGTCGCACTGAATAGCATCAGCGCAAGCAATGCCGTTATGGCGCTAGAAATTTGCACGCAACCCCGCATAAAATGCCCGTCTTGAGGCGTTGAAATTTGCCGATGTCTGATAATCTGCATCAAACAGATTTTCGACGCGTAAATACAGCTCGGCCCGATCCGACACGGCATAGCTCACCGACGCATTCACAACCGAATAGTCGGGCATTACGGTGCCAAATTCGCTCGGTCTGTCAGCAACATACCGCACCGAGACATTGCCCTTCCAGTTAGCATTGATCTGTGCACCCAGACCCATGACCAGATCATTTGTCGGCACCCGCAGCAGTCGCGCACCGGTCGCGTCGGTGGCATCGGTGTAGGTATAATTGCCAAACAGGTTGACCTTATCGCTCAGCACCCATTCACCGGACAATTCGATACCTTTGGAAACCGATTTGCCGACAACCTGCTGGTATTGCCCTGTGAAGGGGGCGGGAAACGAAGACAGGGTGACAAATTGAATCAAATTGTTGATTTCAGTGTAAAATCCTGTGGCCTTGATAAAAGACCCTCCACCCAGTTGCTGTTCCACCCCCAATTCCAGTGTCGTACTGGCTTCGGGGTTCAGGGCTGTGTTGCCATAAAGCGTGCTGTTCAACTCGTAGAGCGAAGGCGCGCGAAACCCGGTCGAGGCAACCGCGCGCAGGGTGGTGGCACCCGACAACCGATAGACCGAGGAAAGCCGCCCCGACAGATTGCCGCCAAACGCGGAATGGCTGTCAAAACGCAGCGATGAAGCCAGATCGAGGGCCGCGTTGGGGGCATATAAAACCTCGCCGAAAGCGCCCGCGATCGTGCTCTGACCACGATCAGTGCCGCTGTTAAAGGTTTCCTTTTCCCAATCGGTGCCAAAGGTGTAGGTCAGTATGTTCGATGAGGCATAAACGCCGGTATAATCCAACCTGCTGCGCGTCCCAGAAAACGGCGTGGCAAACCCGTTCGAGTGGCTGACCCGGTCATTGATGTAATAGCTGGTGGAAAAAGTGTTCTTCACCGCTCCGGTCTGAAGTTTGGCAAAACCACGCAGGGCGCGGGTTTTCACGGTGGTGAATTCATCGTATGGCGGCAGGCCGTCGCCGCTGAATTCGTCAAAACTCCCACGGGAATTCAGCGCCAGCCCGGAAAAACCAAAGGTAAGCGTATCGCTGACCTTATAGTCACCCGAAAAGTTCAGTTTCGTGGCATCATATCCGTCCGGCTCGGTATTGGCGGCCCCGCTATGGGCGGAAAATCCCTTGGTCTTGATGCGGTTCAGGCTGATGGACATGCCACCACGTTTGCCCTGTTTGGCAACATTCATTCCAGCCTGAACGGTATTAAAACTGCCGCCCTCGACAAAACCCGAAACGGTGGTTCCAGGCTTGCGCGTGCGCTGATCGGTGGTGATGTTGACCACGCCCGCAATCGCGCGCGAGCCGTAGATCGACGAACTGGAGCCTTTCAAAACCTCGATCCGGCTGATCTGCGAGGTGGTCAGACCGCCCCAGTCGAACTGGGTCTGGGTCGAGGAAGGATCGGTAACGTCAATGCCATCGACCAGCACCTTGATGTATTTCCCGTCCAACCCGCGAACGCGCAGGGTGGTATTGGCCCCCAGCCCGCCGTTGGCACTGAGCGAAAGCCCCGGTAACCGCGCCAAATATTCCGCGACGGTTTTTTCCGGGGCCTGCCGCAACTGCTTGGTCGTGATAATCTCGACCGAGGCACCGGTCCGGCTGAGCTTGGTTTGCTGACCGGCCTTGTTTGCAAAAACGGTTATTTTGCCCAGATCGAACGTATCGTTTGCGAACGCCATCGGAGCGCCTGCGATGATAAAGACAACGGCGGAAGGTGTTAAGATTTTCATGTGTTTGGCCCTTTCCAGACCTGATTGTTTGGTTTTGTTTGGAAAGGACAATGCGCGCCTCCGCAAACGGTGAGTGAATGTCACCACCACGGATCGAACGCCGCCCACGTGACGCACCCCGCGCCAAATGAAGGTGATCGCTCTGGCAGGTCTCCTGACTTGCGGGTCACAGCGCGGATCAAACCTTCCCAAACCCGATGTGCAGGTTCAGTGGCATATTCTGATCGCGCTATCCGCCTACAGTTGCGGGGGCAGCCGCGGAGTTGACCCGTTTGTGGATCGCACCGCATTCCCTATTGTCACCGACCTGAAGCCGGCGAACCAAAGCAACTCACGATTAGGAAGGATTTGAGATTGAGTCAAGCGACAACTGCGACAGAAAATCGGAAGATTATGACGGCAGCTTATAGCTCGCATTACAGATCGCTGCATCGTGGCGAAGACAGCCGCCGTTCGGATAACGCGCGGCGAACTCGGCCCTCAGAAAGCAGCTTAGCGGTATCTTGCCGGTCTTTGGCTTTCAAGAAATTTGAGCATGGTTGATTGTGGCCATTCACATCGGGAACAGACCATCGATAAACCGCCGGTCAATTTTTGACTGCCGACAGAAAGCCGATCACCTCGGGCAAGGTCACCTTGGCGTGGGTGAAAAGGCTCATATGTCCGGCACCGTCAATCTCAACAACTTGGCAATTTGGGAGTGTTTTCTGAACTATTTCACACACCCGGTGCATTGACGGAAGCAGTCTTGCTGCCCGTGAAAAGAAGAATTGGTAAATTGCGTGCCGTCAGATAAATCCGAGAAGGCACCTCAAACCATGGCGTCATCCATTCTCGATAAAGCCGGTCTGAGGCCTGTTACATCATATCCTTTACCGGATTTGGCAATCCCAGCCAAACGCCATCTCCCTTGGCCTTTGCTCGCACAAGGTAAGCATCAGCATTGACAATGCTACTTGCTTTGAGTTGCCAAGCATTAGCGTTTGCTTTAGCCGCCTAGTTTTACGAGTAGCCAAACAGTCTACCCGCAAAGAAGTGAATTGTAACTTCCTCGCGGAGATTGGCGTTCGAAATGCCTTCCGGCTGACTATGCCCGCTAAAAGAGCACCGATATCGAAAACTCGACTATTTGGTGAGTCAACAATTTGTTGTGACGATTGAGGCTCTAGTGGGCTTTATTATCCTAGAATGGCCTGATCATTCGTTGGATAAAATATAGGACAAAACTTTGATGTCTTGTTTAATGCATTGATAATAAGTGATAAAATGATAATTTTGGCGGAGAAGGAAGGAGTCTCTTACAATATGTATAAACGTTTGATAATCAATGGAAAAAAATATAGTAAGGAATTAGATTGTAGCAATAAATTGTAGCAAGCATTAGTCTGATATCGGGGTGCAGGCGAGTATCGGAGGACATAGTGTCATCTGTTAAATTAAACAATTACAATGGCTTGATGCGGAGCAGAATTTTTTTAATACACACACTTTGACCCACAGTATCACACTCATGGCAAACGACTTTGGAACCAAATTTGGCGTGAATCAAAAAAAATCTTTTGAAAGATAACAATACTACAGCATGTAAGTGAATAATATGAACGCAAAAAATATTATGGATGTACTAAATTTTCAAGCTCGACCGCTAATCATCCTCAAGATCGTCATGACCAATGGCCAACGAAGAGCCGCTTTTTATTTGAGTACCGCTTATTATTCTATCGAACTTTCTAATCAGATTGGTAATTTCAGGGTCTCCGACTTCGCTTTCGTGGCTTCGCATTGTTTGCATGGCCTCGTCATAGTGAGACAGGTCCGCTGTATGCCTATAAACTTCAATGGCCACTTCACCATATGTAGAAAGTGTGTGTTTGTTTGGACCATACCTGCTTAGTAAGCTTAGAGTTGAATCAATTGCCCTATTAAGCAAATGTACTCTATCTTCATCAAGTAGACCTTGAGAATTATTCGCGCGTTCGAGTAAAAGCCTTATCCGATATCTAGCAATCGGCCCATCCCGTCCGATATCCTGTGTGAAAAGTCTGATTTCGGTCTCGGCATCTTCGAATTGCCCAGAGCTTATTAAATTTCTTATCAGTCTATGACGTGGAACACGTTGACTAGGTGCATTAGAAATCATCGTACGCAGTAGTTTGTTCTGTCTGTCCACACTTGGTATTTTGTTTATTCCATCGCTTCCAGAACATAGTTGCTTCATGCTTTGTAGTTCGCAATCATACGTCGGCATAAGGTTATGCACGGTTTCTTCTATCAGTTTGTAAAACTCCTCCGGATCGTCAAACTTAACAGAAGTAATAATCCCAGATATGACCAGATGCCGTCCCCTCCAACCGAACATAGAGCCTCTGCGAGCAAGTGGGTACTCCTCTACGATCCCCGCCAGATTATCTAAAACATCGGTTACTTGGCTTGCTTCAATCTTTACTAATCGCATTACAAGCTGCCTATGAACGATAACCCCCATGGTTTCTAGTGCGGCAATAACTTTGTAGATTTGCCGATAGCTCTTAGGAATATCAGCATATTCGCGCAAGATGATATCGTCAAAAGCTTCATTTGAAAAAATGTTCTTTAAACAAACAAAAAAATCTCTTTCGCATCTTCGTTCCAGCCGTCTCTTTTTCTCTGACAACGAGAATCCGGCAAAACTCTTTTCAACAAGTGGTGCGATTTGTGGAATTCTTGTGGTAAGCGATATTAGCTGATCAATTTCTCTTCGGTCTAATTTTGATAGCTCAAAAAAATCAGCGGATTTGATAAGGCTTGTGGATTTTAGGCGTGGACCCCAAAGGTTTTTAGACGAACACAATATTAGTTTGAGATTACTATTTTTGTCTGCGGACAATAGTTCGGCCAATTTATTTATTTCGAACAAACTGTTATGTGCATCATCAATGAACAGAACGCCAAATTTCTCTTGTTCATTTAGGCGTTGCGCCACCCCCCGCCACTCATTTTCCAGAAGACTGCCTTCGCTATTGTGTACCCAACAATAATAACCTTTGTTCCGGAAATTAATTAGGATTTGCCGTGAAAGAGTAGTTTTACCGACCCCATTTGAACCAAGAATAATTGCTGTGTTG
>JAADIJ010000215.1:20726-23592 GCA_013151335.1 Alphaproteobacteria bacterium
CCCCCGCCGTTAACTTTTCTACAACACACTCGGTCAGTGATCTATTGAATGTGTACCCCGCGATTATGTCGGCAAACTTAGCGGGAGAACCGTTATACATTGCACTTATATTCGATCGCTCTGTTTCTAATGTATGAGCAACATCTTCAGTAATGGGCACTAGTACCGCCGACAATATCTCTATATTCGGATCATGTGAATAAACTAGAGATTGTTGTGGTCCGGCTTTAGTAAGCTCTGCCACAAAATCGTCGATGCCTCCAAATGCCACTTTAATACCACGAGCTTCATGAAGGCTCGCTTTATTTTTGTCCTCACTAAACATAAGAAGGAAAATGTTTGCATTCCCCCCAGACTTGCTTCTTAGCCGTACCGCACGTTTTACGATTTTGGTCAAATCTGGATCGGAAAGTGAATGCCCGATTATGACTAGATCGTTGAATGCTAAGTCTGATTTCAACCTATCAAAAAGTTGCTCTCTATAGTCTTCAACAGCATCATTGTCCTCAGTTGTTAATATTAATCGAGAGTGATTGCCGTCGCTCAAGTCTTTTTGCAAAGTCCCATGGAGTTTGTATATCTCTAAGGCGTCAGGTGATGGCCTATTACCAAAATCAAAATTTGACGAGTACACGAAAAACGGTCGATTCTTTTTCAAGTATGCTCGTTCTATGAGATCATCGTAATTTGTTGTGTATATAGTGTTCCACTCAAAAAGGGGAATGTTTAACAAGCCACGAGTTGGCGACAAACCTTTAAATTTTTGCCTAATCAGCCGAACGATTTCTTTTCTGTTTCTTTTTTGTTCTGTAAGAGAGCAAAATTCATCGAAAGAGTAACCTTCGTGGGATATGCCAATTATCTCTGAAAGTGTATCCATTAATTCTGTAACACTTGGAGCGCCCGATGGAAGCGATGCACCCGCCCCAAACAAAAGAATTGTATTTTCTGGTCTGATTTCCTTTACCATACTCTCGATGGATATGGACATTGGTCCTATCTCACTAAATTAATTTGTATTAATTTTCGTATAGCAAAATATCAGATCAACGTTAATAGCTTTAAATGTGTTGTGGAATTATTTATCATCATGGGGTAATGTTGGAATCGATTTAGCTCAGGCGCGGTCTGACCTATCATCTTTGTATAATAAATACTTCTTGAAGTGACTATACCAACAAAACAGTCGTTAAGTTTAAACGTATTATCTGTGAACGAGGCACAGCCATCCATACTTTTTCAAGTCATTTTCCTAACTTAGCACCTGCTTTGTTGAGCGACGGATGAAAATAAATTTAATTCCAAACTCCGCCAAGATAATCAATTTGACTTATTTGGGTATACTGTGGCGTTACAGTCGCAATGATGCCGTATCTGTACTATTGGGGTATCGAATCATATTAAGTGACGTTATATAAATATCCTATATGCAAAAGTTACAATGCGGGGCCATATGGGACAAATCATTGGATATGCGCGGGTATCATCTGCCGGACAAAACCTTGATGCGCAATTGGACGCGCTGGGCAAAGCTAAATGCGATAAAATATATCAGGAAAAGAAGTCGGGTGCGCGCCGTCATGGCCGTGAAGAATTGACTAAAATGTTAGACTTCGTCCGCGATGGCGATACCATCATAATTACGAGATTAGACCGGCTAGCCCGTTCTCTGGCCGACCTAATAGCGATAGGTAAACAGCTTGAAACAAAGGACGTGTCGCTGAATATCATTGAGCAAGATGTTAATACATCGACACCAGCCGGTAAGCTGTTCTTTCATATGCTAGGCGCATTTTCTGAATTTGAAAACTCATTACGACGAGAACGTCAAGCAGAAGGTATAGCAGCAGCAAAGGCCCGCCCCGACAGCCCTTATAGAGGCCGTCCAGCTAGTATCGATGTTGATAAAGTCAAAGGTATGCATGTAGCCGGTATGGGGGCCACAGCCATCGCAAAGGAGTTGGAGATATCACGGCAATCTGTCTATCGTCTGATGAAATAACTGCACACCACACTGCTATGCAGATTTAGCTATCGTACTCGCAATCGTGGGGCGGAACAGCAAACTTATAAGGTCTTCTACGTCCCAATGCAGGTCGAGCTGGTCAATATGCGATGATTGACGATCACGGGTATGCCCTTGCCTCTTAAAGTTCGGATATACTACCACTGAAATATTGGCCGCCATTGTTTGACTTCCTTATTAATATCTAAATCAATTGGACTAGTATTGGAAACAATTGACCGATTTGCAGCGACATTGTGGTTATTTCATGGAAAGCGCGTGTCGGTAAAATTGGGTAAGTGAACAATGAGGAAGTTGGTGCCGTCAAACTCAAAAGTGCAGAACCTACCGCGTGGGTTGTTCTCGTAGTTGGCCAAGAAGTCGTCGATTTTCCCTAAATAATACGCGAGCATCTTGAGCGCCAACTGATGGAAACCCATTTCAGGGCTGAAGCATGGCAATGCTATTCTACCAAATACAAATAATTGATGGATGTTTGTGTCTGAGCCCCGATATCGATAACGTCATCAGCCTTGCAAACATAGATGACTGATCAACTATTCCAAATGCCAAGATTCCGGAACCGCCCCCCCAAAGTAATTCATCGCAAACTCATATTGTGGACGGAGTCTATCAATTGCCATTTCCGTTTGAGCGCTGCACATTGGAATTGATCCGGTGGAATGTAACGGTTTATTGAGATCGCTTAGCTCACATTTTATACCCAAGAATTTTGTCATCTCGCGAATACCCCCTTCCGTAAATAGGTTTTCAAAGAATTGAAAATGTATTTTTCCCCTCGGCACTGCGTTCGTTAAACATTCTATAGTCCCTTTATAATCGGACTGGTTAAACATCTTC
>JAADIJ010000214.1 GCA_013151335.1 Alphaproteobacteria bacterium
TCTGCGGGTGGCGCACGGCGATCTTGACCACGGCCTCATGCGCCAGCGGGAGTCCCGGCGCTGCCCCGATCACCTCGACGCTGGTATCGCTGAAATCAGGAACATCCATGCCCGTCAGCGCCGCACGGGCCCGCATCAGCACCGCATCGGCAAATACCGTTGCCTTGGCCCCGGCGTCAGCGCCGTAAAAGCTGAATAATTGGCCGCTGCGAAATCCGTCATGCCATGTCAGGCAGGTTTTATAGCTGTCTGGCACAAAATGCCCCACGGCCCCGGAAACCTGCACCCGGTCCGGGCCGACCTCGCGGATTTCCACAGCCGAAAAATCACACGCGACATCGGGCAAAAGATAGGCTTGCGGATCGCCGATCTCATAGAGCATCTGCTCAGAAACCGTGCCCTTTGATACCCGCCCGCCGGTGCCATCGGGTTTGGTAATGGTGAACGTGCCATCCTGTGCCACCTCGGCAATCGGATAGCCAATATTGGCGATCCCGGCTCCAACGCTTTGCCAGTCGGTGAAATTGCCGCCACTTGCCTGCGTGCCGCATTCCAGAATATGCCCGGCAAGCGCGCCGCCGGCAAGCGCGTCAAGATCACCCTCCCGCCAACCGAACCCGTCGATACAGGCCGCGAGCGTGACCGCGCTGTCAACCGAGCGCCCGGTAACAACGATATCCGCCCCGGACCGGAGCGCCGCCGCGATCGGGAAAGCGCCAAGATAGGCATTTATACTGCCGATGGTTTCAGGGTCGGGAAACGCCGCGCCGGTGAACATGTCAGGCGGCGCACTCTCCGAGATAGACTGGATTTTCTCCATCAGGTCGTCGCCAGTCACATAGGCGACCTTGAGGTCAAGCCCCTGACCGGCGATCTCGTGGCGCAAGGCCTTGGCGCAGGCTGCCGGGTTCACCCCGCCAGCGTTTGAGATGACCCGCACCCGCTGGCGGGCGATCTCGGCCAAGTTAGGGGCCATCGAAGCGGTGACAAAATCGCTTGCATATCCTTTTGTTGCATCGCGCGTCCACATCCGCGCAAGGATCGCCATCGTCACCTCGGCCAGAAAATCATAAACGATATAATCCAGATCGCCTCCGGCCAGCAATTGCGGAGTCGCCAGCGCCGCATCCCCCCAAAACCCGCTGGCCCCGCCAATCCTGATCGTTTTTTGCCGTGCCATCGCCGCTTGCCCCGATTTCCCTTGAAACAGACCGAACATTCGGTTTATAGAAACGCAACCCAAGCGGAAAAGCAATGCCAAATCGTAAAAATGACGCCACGACCCCGAAATGCCACCCGGAACCGCAGCGCCGCAACGATGATCGGGCCAAGCTGACCAAGGCCCGCATCTGCAACGCTATGGTTTCCTGCCTTGATGAGGTCGGGTATCGCGAAGCCTCGATCAACCTTGTGCAGGCCCGTGCGGGGGTTTCGCGCGGCGCACTGACCTATCATTTCCCCAGCAAGGAAGACATGGTGATCGAGGTTCTTGAGCGCCTGCTCGATCCGGTCCGGGGCGAGGCAGGAGAGGCCGGACGCCCGCTTTTGCCGCCGCGCACCACCGGCCGGGGCGACGGGTTGCGCACCGACCTCAAACGCCTGTGGTCGCGCTTGGTCAATACCAGCGAGGGGCGTGCAATGTTTGAAATTCTGGTCGCAGCGCGCACCGATACCGCCTTGCAGGCACGTATTTCCCCAAGCCTTGCAAAATATAACGAACAGATCAACCGCTCCATCCTGTCGCTTTATACCGCGCCCACAGGCGGTGATGACGACGTTGTCATCCTTTGGACCATCTGCCGGACTTTCCTGCGCGGGTTGCATGTTCAGGAGCGCTTTGAGGTCGACCCCGACACGATGGACGCGGTCATGGACCGGTTTGCAGAATTGATAGCACCGCTGATGGTGCCACGAAAAACCTCGCAGGAAATGCAGGACCATGATGAAAAACCCGTTTGAAACCGAAGAGCGCGCCGCCTGGCGCAAAACCCTGCGCGATTTTGTTGCCGCCGAGATCACACCATTCGCCGATCAATGGGACGAGGCCGGAAGCATCCCGTGGGAGTTGCACCAAAAGGTCGGCGCGCTTGGGGTCTGGGGCTTTGGCATAAGCGAAAAATACGGTGGCCTTGGCTTTGATGATTGCTTCATGCGCGCCGCCTATCACGAGGAATTCGCCAAATGCGGCGCGGGCGGGGTGCCAACCGCGCTGGCCGGAAGGGTGATCTCGATCGAGCCAATTGAGCGCCTTGCCTCGAGCGAGATCAGAGCGCGGGTGCTGGAAGATATCGTTCTGGGGCGCAAGGGGTCAAGCCTTGGGGTGACGGAACCGGGTGGCGGCTCGGACGTTGCCAACCTGAAAACCACCGCCAGACGGGACGGCAACCATTTTGTGCTGAATGGATCGAAAACTTTTATCACCGGCGCCATGACCTCGGATTATTTCGTGATCCCCGCCCGCACCGGCGGCCCCGGCCTGACCGGGATTTCGCTGTTTTTCGTCGAGGCCGACACACCCGGCTTTAGCCGGACCGAGATTTCGCGCAAAATGGGCTGGTGGTGTTCCGATCAGGCGACACTTTATTTTGACGATTGCCGGGTGCCCGCGGAAAACATGATGGGCGAAGAAAACAAGGGCTTCATCGCCATCATGCAGAATTTCAATCTGGAACGGGTGGCCCTGATCGCCGGGATGCTGGGCATGATGAAGGTCTGCCTGTCGGCCAGCATCGACTGGGCACAGACCCGCGAGACATTCGGTAAAAAGCTGATCAAACATCAGGTCATTCGCCATAAAATCGCTGACATGTCGGCAAAAACCGACGCGGTCGAGGCCTATCTCAACCAGATTTGCTGGCAGGTGAACGAGGGGCCGATGCCGGTGGCCGAAATATGCAAGGCCAAGTTCTTTACCTCAAAAGCACTGGAATTCTGCGCCAGCGAAGCGATGCAGATTTTCGGCGGGGCCGGGTATTTGCGCGGCAACCCGGTTGAGCGGATTTATCGCGAGGTCAAGGTGATGGCGATTGGCGGCGGCTCTGAAGAGATCATGCGCGACCTTGCCGTGCGCCAGATGGGGTTGTGATGGGTTCAATCGGCAAACGTGTCAATCCCGGAGCGCACTGCGCAACACGAGATATCTGAGGGCAGTAAAATGTGGTTGTCAGGGGAAATCCTTTTTTGACAAAGGATAGCCCGGATGAGCAGCAAAGCAATCACCGCCCTCGCCGCAAGCCTAACGTAAGCATCTTGCACCACCTTGACCCGCCGCCGTTTTCTGACGTAACGTAAGCGTGAGGACAGTTGCTAATTTTGTGAGCCAAATCTTTTTCAGTCGCGCTTTTCGCGTGACGTCAGGATGAGGCGATGTTGCATGTCTACCGCTCCATTGTGAGCATGTTTTCCGGTATTTCTACAGTGGGGCATTTTCGGCTGGGTCGGCGCATGGATCAGTTGACGCTTAACCTGCGCTCGGTGCCTTCGGGCAACTCCAAAGTACGCCAGACTCTGCCCTTGGGCGCCGTTCTGGCCATCTTGGAACGCCGCGGGAAATGGCTGCACGTTCAGTTGTTGACTAACGGCCGCAAGGGGCTGGATGGCTGGGTGGCGCAGAGGTTTACCAAGCAGATTGAAAAGTCGGCGCAGTGCCTCAAGTTCGTGCCTGATGATACGGGCTCGACGACCGGCACGGGCGGTGGAACAGATGACCAGCCGTGTCACGCCATAAGTGCTGTTGATCGCCCGCCAACCACCTTGGGCGGTATTGAAAGCCACGAACATGTACCCCGTGAACAGCGGCCGCAGGGTGCTGGTAAACCGGCCAGATTTCCGCTTGGTTTCTTCATGTATCGGTAGGAAGGTCTGGAAATCCTGCCGCCTCAGATTGCGCTCGGCCATCTTGTGGCAGTTCGGCCGGACCTGCGCCAAAAACCAGGTGTTTCTGGCTTGGAAATGTTGCATGTGCGGCCTCCAACTCAGTCAACCATTCAACCATTCAACCATTCAACCATTCAACCATTCAACCATTCAACCATTCAACCGAGAGTAAGCCATGGACCGGTCGGGATATGAAGCTGTTTTGAGTGCTTCGCATCGGTTGCCGTGCCCCCCGGTAATCCCCCCGCAAATTAGTGGTGTTCACGCGTAGAATTTTCTCGGCATAATATCTGAGGAGATTTTGAATGAAGAACAAAC
>JAADIJ010000025.1 GCA_013151335.1 Alphaproteobacteria bacterium
GTTTAGGAAACGCTGCCCGGAAGATTCTCGCTCCGGCCTGGGAGTCTGGCAACACCGACAAAATCAAGGCCGCCATGGAGGACTTTCTCACAGAGTTTCGTAAACCGGCGTTTCCACCAAGCAAGTATCTACGTTCGGGTGTAACGGTGCAGGACGTCTTTGAATGGCTCTACGAAGTCGATCACGTTCGCCTAAGTTACGGACTAATATACAATGGCGTTGATCTTGAAAAGCTATCACCAGGCACGAAAGGTATCGTCCTGCTGATCCTTTACCTCGGCATGGATATTGCCGACACACGTCCCCTGATCGTGGATCAACCAGATGAGAATCTGGACAACGAGTCGATTTATGAGCTGTTAACGGCCTATTTCAATACAGCCAAAACCCGCCGTCAGATCATTTTGATTACGCATAATCCTAATCTCGTCGTAAACGCTGATTCCGAGCAGGTGATCGTCGCGACCGCAGCGCGCCGTGACAACGGGCTTCCGCATATCACCTATCAGTCCGGCTCGCTGGAAAATAATTTGCCGGATGGTCAGGGTATCAGACAACAAGTATGTCGCATTTTGGAGGGTGGCTCGGACGCTTTTCTAAAGCGCGAACGGCGCTATGCGTTGGAGCAGCGTTAGTTTGGAGTTCCTTCTGTTTGACGGACACTTTTCAGAAGAACGTGTTTTTCACGCCAGGAATGTCTGACGTCAGCGCCTATGGGTCCAAAGTAGCGAGAGTTTATTTGCGGCACAAGAAGCGAACTGCTCGACAGGCGCAAATCCCAAATCCAGGCCGGAGCTAGTATGGTCGTTTTCGAATCCATCGAAGGCTGGTTCATTCCTGTCGGCGTCGCGTCCTCCGCGACCGCACGGCATTCAAACTCGAATCGAATGCTCATCAACGGCTAAAATCTTTCAACCCTTAACCGTCCACAAAATGGCGGATGAGAACGCCGGAGCAATACTCCCCCACTTGAGCGGCTGGATTGTCTGGCTGTTGGCCGGAGTAAAACTCCGCCAGTGGTAGTCTCTCTGTCTTTTGGCAGAGGGCGGGGATGAAGCGAGTGGAGCTTTACGGGCGGGTACGGCATGCTGTTATTGTTCGAGGCATGAGCCGTCGGGAGGCGGCCCGGGTTTTCGGGATCGACCGGCGAACTGTTGAGAAGATGCTGGCGTTCTCGGTGCCGCCGGGCTACCGGCGCAACAAACCGGTTCGCCGCCCGAAGCTTGATCCTTTTATCGGCATTATCGATCAGATCCTTGAGGCGGACACCAAGGTTCCCAAGAAGCAGCAACATACGTCGAAGCGGATATTCGAGCGACTGCGCGATGAGCATGGCTTTGCCGGCGGCGTCACGATTGTGAAGGATTATATCTTTGCGACCCGGCAGCGTCAGCGTGAGATGTTCGTACCCCTGGCGCATCCGCCAGGTCATGCTCAGGTGGATTTTGGTGAAGCACTTGGTGTGATTGGCGGCGTTGAACGCAAGATCCATTTCCTGGCGATGGACCTGCCGCAGTCTGACGGCTGCTTCATCAAGGCCTTTCCGGGCGAGACGACGGAGGCTTTTTGCGACGGTCATGTCTCGGCCTTTGCCTTCTTCGGCGGTGTTCCCCAATCGATTTTGTATGACAACACCACGATTGCTGTCGCTCGCATTCTGGGTGACGGCAGGCGCAAGCGAACGCGCGTGTTCAGCGAGTTGGTATCCCATTATCTGTTTGAGGATCGGTTTGGCCGTCCGGGCAAGGGGAATGACAAAGGCAAGGTCGAGGGCCTGGTTGGGTATGCCCGGCGCAACTTCATGGTGCCGGTGCCCCGGTTCGCCAGTTTTGATGATCTCAATGCCAGTCTGGAGGAACGATGCCGGCAGCGAATGTCCGACAAGCTTCGCGGTCACTCCGTGACGATCGGAGGGCGGCTGGAACATGATATCGCTGCTTTCCAGGACTTGCCCGCTGTTGCCTATGAGCCTTGCGACAAGCGCACCGCCCGGGTGAGTTCGCTGTCGCTGGTACGCTACCGGGGCAATGATTACTCCGTGCCCACCGCCTATGGCCACCGTGAGGTTTTGGTACGCGGGTTTGTGCATGAAGTGGTAATCGCTTGCGGAGCTCAGATCATTGCCCGCCATCCACGGTCCTGGGAGAAAGAGGACTTCATCTTCGATCCGCTGCATTATCTGGCGCTGATCGAACAAAAGACCAATGCTCTGGACCAGGCTGCCCCACTGGCTGGCTGGGAGTTGCCCGACGCCTTCACAACACTGCGCCGCCTGCTGGAGGCCCGCATGGGCAAAAAGGGCAAGCGTGAGTTTGTCCAGATCCTGCGTCTGCTGGAGACATTCTCAAGCAATGATGTCGATGCCGGGATATGCAGTGCCCTGGAGCGGGGCACCATTGGTTTTGATGCGGTGAAGCATCTGGTGCTGTGCCGGATTGAACGCCGCCCGCCACGGCTCGATTTGACCGTTTATCCTTACCTTCCCAAGGCCCATGTCGCAGCAACATCGCCGGGCGTGTATATGAGCCTGCTGTCGGGATCAGGCAGATGAATGACACGCCTCAGCTGTTGTTGTCCCATCACTTGAAAGCCCTCAAGCTGCCAACGTTCCTGCGTGAGCATGACAAAGTCGCCAGGCAGTGCGCCGCCGAGGGCATTGACCATTCCCGTTATCTTTTGCGCTTGGCCGAACTGGAACTGATCGAGCGGGAACGGCGCATGGTCGAACGGCGGATCAAGGCCGCCCGCTTTGCTGCCGTCAAAAGCCTCGACAGCTTCGAGTTCAAGGCGATGCCAACGCTCAACAAGATGCTGGTTCTGGAACTGGCGCGGTGTGACTACATCGCTCGCAATGAGAACATTATCGCCGTCGGCAACTCTGGAACAGGCAAGACCCACATCGCCCTGGGGCTTGGACTGGCGGCCTGCCAGAAGGGTTTGACCGTCGGCTTCATAACCGCATCCGCCCTGGTCCATGAACTGCTCGAAGCCCATGACGAAAGGCGTCTGCTGCGCCTGCAGAAGCAGTTGGCCAAATACAGGCTTCTGATCATCGATGAACTGGGATATGTGCCGCTGTCACCAACCGGCGCCGAACTCCTCTTTGAAGTATTCTCCCAGCGCTATGAGCGCGGCTCAACCATCGTGACGTCAAACCTGCCATTCGATGAATGGACCGGTATCTTCGGCTCTGAACGCCTCACCGGCGCCCTCCTCGACCGGCTCACCCATCATGTCCATATCCTGGAAATGAATGGCGAAAGCTTCCGACTCAAACACAGCCGCAAACACCGAAAAAATCAAACCTGAACCACCCCAACCCCCAGCTTGCCCACAGCACCCGCCCTGCTGCGTCAGCCATCTGGAGCACTCCGCAGTGCGGGCGCTATGGAAAACCTTCCGCTACACCCAAAGTGGTGCATTTTTACGCCGGCCAATGGTGGACTTTTGCTCCGGCGTTGACACGGAGCACATATTTGCGTGAAGTCGGCCCCATCAACAAAGCCCCGAGGTATATTCCTTGGGGCTTGTTCTATATGGTCGATTGTGATGCTTGTTGTAAACTCCACCAAAGGTAGCAGACCATATGCTACATCTTGCCGCAGGAGCTGAGCGCTATTCCTATTCTTGTTGGAGACAGGTTCTGGCCCACTTTCTCCCCGAAGTGGACATTCCGAAATCACAGCATCATAGCCGCACTGAGCCTTGGCGAACATTCGCTTTAGATACAGTTAGGGCTGCTTTCGGGGGATCTCGAATACTCCCAGCTGTGAACCAACTCGGACATTCGACCTAATCAAATACGTCGCAGCTTTGCTCGAGATCTGAAACACAAAAAACCCACATTGCTAACTTTTGCTGTGACTAAATCTCATGGACGCGCACGTTGCTGCCGCATACTTCTTTCGCAATACCAACTACATGTCGATGATGTGTTAGGTAGACAGCCTGCCCGGTCTGGCCAATCCGACGCATCAGCCCACAGGCCGCACGCGTGCGATCCTCATCGAACGTCTCAAATACGTCGTCACAAAAGAATGGCAGAACGGTTCCGTTCGCCGCCATCTGCTCATAGGCCGCAGCACGAAGGGCGAGATAAAGCTGAAATCGTGTCCCCT
>JAADIJ010000046.1 GCA_013151335.1 Alphaproteobacteria bacterium
CAGCGCCGTGGCCAGCAGGGCCCACAGGATGCCTTTGATGTTTGAGGGAAGCAGGCGGATATACATGGTGCTGTGTTAGGCCAAGTTTTGACGGACTTAAAGGCCTTGGCGTAGGTGATGCTTGGGTGTTGGAATAGGCCAGCGAGCCCGAGGCGTCGGACTTGTCGAACTGCTGCAGATCAAGCGAGATGTTAACCCCAACCGACCCGGTGGTACCGCTGTCATCATAATCGTCAAACAGCAGATTTCCGGTGTCGAGAGCCAGATTGCCAACCTCGGAATAAACCGCCGAGCCCAGCAGGATCGTATTGCGGCCCGTATAGATGCTCAGGCGGTCTGAAGCGACGATGGAGGTGGGGGTATCGGTGTAAACGGGTGCTGAAGGTTCACTATTGGGTTTACATGAATCCAATGATTCCCACAGGCTTATTCTTTATCCCAATCCTTCAGCAGGTTATTTGTGCCAAGCTGTCGTTCTTTCTCTTGCACCCAGTCAAATCGTTCAAAATACAAATCACGCTCAATGCGCCTCATAAGAACCCGTAGTACAAATTCTCCGTTTGGGAAATTTAACATTTCTCTAGGCGGGACGCCTTCAAGCATGAAGCTGTTATTCGGAGTTTCCAGCCACTGTTTCATAGCATCCACATTAGGGCCCGCAATTCGCACTAAATCAATAATTGTATAGATATGAAGGTTCAGTTCTTTTGCGTATTCAGCAAAATGCCCGTTGTCATAGACCTCCAGCAATTTCTCGATGAATTTCTTGTTGTCCGCCCTTTGGTATTGAAACACCCGAACAGTTTCAAGAAATTCTTCCGGATAATCCATGTTCACCTGCCTTTACTCATTCCACGGCACCTGAAACAGGACCAGATTTGCACCGCCTGCTCGCGGTTGGCTTGGGGCGAGTATACCATTGTATCCAGCCGATCGCGCCATGTCACCCAGTTTTTGGGTGAGGTTATAGTCCGTTTTCTGGGTCAAATCGGCATAGGTCACACCGAACCGTGCCCTTACATTTGGATCAGTCAGATCAAGAATATTGTCAACCTCAACCAGTCTGAAACTAGCTATGAGATTGCCCCTGCCGCTAGGGCTACCACTCCATTTTTCAACTTCGCGCCGGGCGGTGAGATCGTCAAGCGATGTATAAAGCAAGCTGTAGGGTGCGCTTCAGCGCGCCGTTTTGCCATTCTTGCATGCGCTTTTCCTTCGGATCAATGCGCAAAACCTTTCAGAGCTTCCACCCTGCCGTTTTCGCTGGCGAGAGTTCTTTGCAATCGGTGAAATCCCACAAGGCCACCAATAGGATTCAACGTCGGCATGGTGCACTGAAGCGCACCCTACAACTTGTGACCCACATCCTGATAGATGTCGTGGGCCTGCAGGTTCGCCCCGGCCAGCACCGTATCAAGGTCGAAGAGGGCACAGAAAGCACTTCCAACGACAAAGGGAAAACTTGATAGCTAGAAGATTTCACCTGATGGATTTTGCGACACAAGTATAGCGTCCTCAGTCAGAGCATAGTCTCCCCCAATCTTTTTAAGCTCAAAATAATTATCAACATTAACGTCTGTGTCTGTTAACGGTGCGCCCAAATACCATGCTATCTCGTAGGAGGAGGTGAAGCCATAAAAGGCCTCAAAAAGAGTAAAAAACTTGTCGGATTTTTCAATCCATTTGCTAGTCAGGTAAGAATCCATTTCACTTGTTAGAGTGCTGTTTCTTAAATCCGACTGCGCCTCCATTACAATACTCGGTTCAGAAATAAATCGAGGTTCAGCTGAATCTATGACCTCAACAAATTCATTGTCACCGGTCTCAACAAAGGCCTTGCGTTTTTCGAGTACATCCTGCTGGGCTAAATGCATACATTCATTGGGGTTGGGTTCCCACGAGATGTCTTTTCCGAAGAATGCTTCCTTCACATTCATGGCGCGTATGACCAGTTCTTTACTGTTGGGAAAATATCCAAAAACCTGCTCAAAATCATTTTTAGTATAAAGCCGATTGAACATAGTAGGTGCCTCACAATCATCAATCTCAATACCATTTTCTAGTAACTCACGCCACGCACCCAACTGTCGCTCCACAAACATTCGATTTGTTTCTTGCATTTCACCCACCTGAAACCAATCCCGGAAGCAAGCCGTAGGGTGCGCTTCAGCGCACCGTTTCTCCATTCTTGCATGCGCTTTTCCTTCGGATCAATGCACAAAACCTTTCGGAGCTTCAACCCTACCGTTTTCGCTGGCGAGTGTCCCTTACAATCGGCGAAACCCTGCAAGACCACCAATAGGATTCAACGTCGGCATGGTGCGCTGAAGCGCACCCTACCCACACTTACTATGTCCACATTCCAGACAGGTCTTGCAGCCTTCCACCATCTGCACGGCGTATTGGCCGCAATTGGGACAGGCCGCGCCGCGGGGGCGTTCGCCGACGGCCACGGCTTCGGCATTGGGGTGGGGGTCGGCCTTCAGGTGGCCGCCTTCTTCGATGAACCCAATGGAAATCATGTGTTGTTCAATCACCGAGCCGATGGCGGCCAGAATGGACGGCACATACTTGCCCTCCATCCACGCGCCGCCGCGCGGGTCGAACACTGCTTTCATTTCTTCAACCACAAAACTGACATCGCCGCCGCGCCGGAACACGGCGGAAATCATCCGGGTCAGGCCAACCGTCCAGGCGAAATGCTCCATGTTTTTGGAGTTGATGAACACCTCGAACGGGCGGCGGTGGCCGTTCAGCATCACATCGTTGACAGTGATGTAAATCGCATGCTCGCTTTCGGGCCATTTGATCTTATAGGTCTGCCCTTCCAATGCCTCGGGCCGGCCAAGCGGTTCGGCGATGTAAACCACATCAGCGCCGCTATCGGATTTGGGCGTGGCTTTGGTTTCCTCCACCACACTCAGAACAGACCCCGTTACATCGTTGGGCCGATAGGTCGTGCAACCCTTGCAACCACTTGCCCAAGCCTGCGCATAGACCTCTTTGAAATCGGTGAACGAGATATCCTCGGGGCAGTTGATGGTCTTGGAGATCGAGCTATCAACCCATTTCTGCGCCGCCGCCTGCATGCGCACATGCGCGAGCGGTTTCAGGCTTTGCGCGTCGACGAAATGATCCGGCAGGGGTTTGTCGCCGAACTTGTCGCGCCACATCTGCACGGCGTAATCGACGACCTCTTCTTCGGTGCGCGAGCCGTCTTTTTGCAGCACCTTGCGTGTATAGGCATAGGCAAAAACCGGCTCGATGCCCGAGCTGACATTGCCCGCATAAAGGCTGATCGTACCGGTCGGCGCGATCGAGGTTAACAGCGCGTTACGGATGCCCTTTTCGGCAATGGCGGTACGCACGTCATCGCCCATATGTTCAAGCGATTTGCTGGCCAGAAACTTGCCACGATCAAACAGCGGGAACGCGCCTTTTTCTGCCGCCAGATCAGCCGAGGCCAGATAAGATGCCCGCGCGATCTGTTTCAGCCAGGCCTCGGTTTGCGCGGCGGCATCCTTGTCGCCATAGCGCAACCCGACCATCAGCAAAGCATCCGCCAGCCCGGTGACACCAAGGCCAATGCGGCGCTTGGCCACGGCCTCGGCCTTTTGTTCCTCAAGCGGAAAGCCCGAGGCATCAACCACGTTGTCCATCATCCGAACGGCGACCTGCACCAGATCGACAAGCTGGGTTTCGTCCAGTTTGGCATCCGCCTCAAACGGGTTCACCACCAGCCGGGCGAGGTTGATCGAGCCGAGCAGGCACGCGCCATAGGGTGGCAAAGGTTGTTCGCCGCAGGGGTTGGTGGCCGCGATGGTTTCGCAATAGTTAAGGTTGTTCAACCGATTGATCCGGTCGATAAAAATCACCCCGGGTTCGGCGAATTCAAATGTTGAACGGGTGATCCTGTCCCACAAGACACGCGCCGAAACGGTTTTGTAAGTTTTGCCGTCAAACACCAGATCCCAGCCTTTATCGGCCTTGATGGCCGCCATAAACGCATCCGTAATCAACACCGACAGGTTGAACATGCGCAAGCGTTTGGCATCTTGTTTGGCCTCGATAAACGCCTCGATATCCGGATG
>JAADIJ010000111.1 GCA_013151335.1 Alphaproteobacteria bacterium
CCCGGCCACACCGCCGGGTGTGCCTGTGCCCTATCCGAATTTCGCCATGGCCGGGGATACTGAGAAAGGCACCGGAACGGTTAAAATCAAGGACAAAACGGTCAACCTCAAGAACAAGTCCGACATGTCGAAGACTTCCGGTGACGAGGCTGGGTGTGCTGCGAAAAAGGGCGTGGTGACGTCGAAGAACACCGGGAAGTCGTATTTTAATTCATGGTCGAATGATGTGAAGTTTGAGGGTGAATCGGTGGTGCGGATGTCGGACTTGACGACAAATAATCATGCCTCGCCTGGACCAAACACGCCGCCACAAGTGCATATTGCAAAAGTATCACCAGGGATAATCAAAGAAGACGAAAACTGTCTCGTCGGGGGTTACAAAGACATAGTAGCGAAGTGCAACGAACGTGGCGGTGAGGCGCACCATATTATCCCAGATGAGTATATTCGGGACGGGACACGCGACGAGTCAACACCTGCTCACGACAGTTTTCCGAAGATCGAGGATGCTTGTGCAATCTGTGTCGGTGGGAAATATTCGGGAAAATCCCAGTCTGAACGAAGTAGTGACGTCGGTAAGAAAATCGCAAAAAAGGGCGAAGCACACCAAGCCGCAAACCCCGGCGCAGGCGCATTGCAGGATGCGCGCGGCCACGGGTACATGCACTATTATTTCGACGCCAAGTTCGGCAACGATCCGCGCCCGGTGGGCGACGCCGTGGAAATAGCCAAAGAGGCACTTACAAACCTTGCCGCTTATCAGGAATCCGTCGTCGATGTAGATTGTGCTGAAAAAGGAAAGGAATGTGTTGAAAACCAATTCTCGGACGCATGTGCGTTAGATCCTCAACCCACCTGTAACAGTAACGTCAACAAGTCCAATGAACGATTTGACAACATGCAAGGACGGCTGAACCAACAAGGCCACCTCAACTCTAACCTTATGCCTACTAGGCACTCGTCACTCACCTAAGTCACGAAAGGATCGTTATGTTCGCATATCCGATAAACGACAACTTGGTTGTTGTAATTGATGATCGACAATCTGAGGATTGGGTGTTTCACTTTGTTGAGATCGAGCCATTTCAGGTCGAGACATACCAGACACCGCACGGCGGCAGCATCGTTTCGGTAACAGTAAACTCGGAGAGTTTTGCTACCTGGATTATTGCGTCCGGACGCCTCTTCGCATCGTCACGCGAGATGCAAGTCGCTGTCAGGCTACCGCTTCCGATTGAAGGGCTAGTCCCTTTCGATGTCACATTGCTTGGCGAGCGTTACTATGTGTGTGGCGATGCCTCCAACATTTGGTTCTATGATGTGCCAACTGAGAAGTGGGTTGCAGTTTCGAGTCCTGAAAAACGACCGGCGCTTCCGCCACGCGGAGAAAACGAGTCAGCCGAAGACTACACGCGAAGAACCAGTGCAGCGAGCTATCAACATGCACGAAGCTATCCCGACATCTACAAAGCGTTTTCAGTCGGTAACGATCACTATTTTGTTGGCGCCTTGGGCCGTGTTCTTAGGCTGCGCGAGGACGAGCTAACAGGGGAATGGATGGATAGTGGCGTTCGTTTCTTGCACGGTTTCGCAGAGGACAGCGATGCCGTCCTCTGCGGGAGCGGACCGGTCGCGGAAATTTACAAAGGCAACTTTGAAACCGGGTTTGAGCTGGTTTTTCAGGACGATAACCCGGCGCTTTTCTTGATGGCAACTCATGATGGCGTTCGCTATATCGGTGCGGGTCTACACCCCGATCATGAAGGCCCATGTTTGTTCGTCCTCGATACCAATGGTGATCTGGTCGTTGTGGAAACCGCATGTGCGCGCGAACCCGAACAACTGCGCAACCTCGTGTCTCATTCGAGTTCGCTTTTGGCCATCGACGCGCACGGCGTATTTAGACTGAAAGAAGGAAGATGGTCTCTGACAGAATTTAGCGACTTTAGTTAATGTTAGAGAGATTCAACGATCTGCTCCGCCAAAAACTCCCGCACCTTCTCCAAATCCAGCTCCACCACCTTCAAACCTTCCGACCCCGGCTGCAGCATTCGCACCACAAACAACTCCCCCGCCTCCGGGTATTCCGCATATCCTTCTTCGGCCATCGCCAACCCCTCGGCACCCGCCACCCGTAACCCGTCCAGATGCGCCTCCAGCTGTTCAACCACCCGGGCAATGCGCAAATCATCCATTTCCTCGTTCTCTTCCGGAAACAACAATGCCCGGTCATATATCATCCACAAGAACGCCGCCTGCTGGGCATGCTGGCGAATAATTTCTTTCAGGACAGGAACCGGCATCAGTTCAGATTGACAGAACCGCCGCGGATCCGGTTGGCGGCCGAGGCGTGGCTGACCAGATAAGTGCCGCGAATGGTGATGTGGCCGTCTTTTTTCATGATGATCGAGGCCTTGCCGACCCGCAGTTCCAGCTGTTCGCTGGCTGTCACATTCACCTGTTCACCATCGCGAATAACGACCGGCGCTGCCGGATCGCGACTGGGGTCGATTATTTTGCCAATGATCAGTGGCCGCGCGAATTCGCCGTCCTCAAACAGCAGCGCCACTTCGGCGCCCGCGTCATCCGCCGTCAAGGCCGTCAGGCTGCGTGCCGCAACCGCGTGATCCTTGGGATTGCCAGCAAAAACCACCAGCGGCTTGTCATTTTCAAACCCCAGCATCACGCCGATTACGACGCCGTCGATATGTTCTTTGACTTGCATGGTTCATCAATCGCGAATTATGGAACGCAAGTATCTCATGAATTGGATGAAAACCCAATATGTTTAGCCGGGCACATCCGGCCCCCATATCTCTGTATGGGGAGTGTTTAGTTCCGGGCGCCGAAATATTTCTAAAATATCCCTATGTTCAGGGTGGGCCTATTCGCCAATATCAACCTGTGAAATCTCTGCTGGCGAAAATCTGACCCGGATGCGGGCTATTTGGAATTCCACACCGACGTAGCCAATTCGCCGAGCGAGGCGGACAACGTTGGCTGGCTTTACCTGAGCGATGAATTTGATCAGGACAGTCGCGCCATCGGGTTGAAATGGCTTTCGCGCACTGCGGATCTGGGAAATCGTTTTGTGCCGGCCCTACTTGGGCGGTTGCATCGCGATGGCAAACTGGTTGAATGGGATCATGGCAAGGCGCTAGCGTTCCTCGAACGTTCGGCTGATTTTGGGCTCGCTATGGTTTGGCTGCGCCTGAATGGTGGTAGGCATCCGTGCGCAATCTTCAAACTCATTGCGCCACCAGTTAATCTCCTCATTGAGTCTCAGGAAGGAACCGCAAGGCGTTGTGAAAATCGCATCCGGCGGCAAAAATATATTTCACGCTGACCGGATGCTGCTATAAATATCCAGAAATCGGCAAATTTTCAAGAAAAAGGGACTCACATGCAGCCTAAAATTTGGGTTTTTAGTTTTTTCCTAGCAGTTTCACTCGGAATCTCAACATCCGGCACTATGGCTCAGGATGGACAAGGTTTGACTGAGGAAGAACTGGCACTGTTGTTTGCAAAACAAAAAACGCGGGGATTGGTCATTATCCCGTTAAATCAGGATCAGGCAGATGGGACTGGCGACACGGCGGTCGTGCCAGATCCGGCCTATGTTCCAGTTGAAAAATCCGATCAGGTTAATGTTCTGGTGTCGTTCGATTTTGATTCCGCAGCACTGCGTAAGGACCAAACGCCAAAACTGGCAACGCTGTGCCAGGTGATGCAGACAGTTGATGTGCAATTATTCCAGATTGTTGGCCACACAGACAGTTCGGGCTCGGCCGAATACAATCAGAATCTGTCACTGTTGCGCGCTCAGGAAGTTAAACGGTATCTGGTCAGCGATTGCGGGATTTCCGAAGACCGTCTGGTCGCAATTGGGGCTGGCGAGTCAGCTCCGTTTGATGCCGATGACCCTGCTGGCGACATAAACCGCCGGGTTGAATTCCAGGCGTTGGGTTAACTATCCAGCCGGTGCTGCGGAGCGCGGACGCCGCAGCTGACTGGCGCAACCGAAATCAAACGGAACCAAGGGGGGCCTA
>JAADIJ010000063.1 GCA_013151335.1 Alphaproteobacteria bacterium
TGCCGATCGAATCCGCCAGCGGTTTCAGGATCGGGGCCAGGATCACGATGTTCGGCGTCGTTTCCATCACGCAGCCGGCCGCGATCAGCACTGCGATCATCAGCAGAATTATCATGGCAGGGCTGTCGGTCACTGACGTGATCGAGGCGACAAAGCCCTGCGGGACACCCATGATAGCTAGCGCCTGCGCCAACGGCAGAGAAAACGCGATGATCGGCAGGATCACCCCGTTTACTTTTGCAGAACTGATCAGCATCGCGGGGAAATCCGAAAGTTTAAGTGTTCCCAGAATGAACCCGATGATTATCGTGACGATGACCGCTGTTGCACCGGCCTCAGTCGGCGTCAAGCGACCGGAAAAAATACCGTAAAAGATAATGCCCGGCACCAAAAACGCGTACCAGCCCGAAGCAATGGCCCGGCCGAGGTTGGCCGCCCATTCGCGCGGCGTCATCAGATTGCTGCCTTCATAGGCGTAGATGCGATTTATCACGATGTTGGTGATGAGGATCGACAGCAAAATAGCGATGCCCGGTATCAATGCCGCCAGAAACAGCGTGGAGGCGGAAATCCCCAGCACCAGGCCGATGATGATATAGGCAATCGAGGGCGGGATCAAAATTCCGGTGCAGGCACCGGCCGCGACCAGTGCACAGGCATAGGGTCTGGGATAGCCGCTTTCGACCAACCGGCTGATGGTCATGCGCCCGACAGCCGCTGCACCGGCGGCATCTGATCCTGAGATCGCCGAAAACATGCCGCAGACCAGAACCGTAGCCGAGCCAAAGCCGCCCTTGGCCCAGCAGGTCAAGGCCTCGGCCACGTTCAGAAACTTGCGGCTGAGCCCGGTTCGCACCAGCACATCGCCGGTCAGGATGAACAATGGAACTGCAGTCAGCGCAAAGGCATCAATGCCGTTAAAAAGCGATTCACCAACCAGCGAAAGCGGAAGATCGCCCGATAGCAGCAACATTGAGATTGCCGCCGCCCCGATCGCAGCCCAGACCGGGACGGCGAGAGAGATCATGGCGACGAAAATGATAACCGGGAGGTAAAAATCCCAGCCCAGCACGTTGGCCTGTTCCTGTATACCTGGATAAAGCATCGCCGACCTCAATCAAAAAGTGTATCGCCTTCGTACACAGGGCGGCCTGCGCGAAGGTCTTTGATATCGCGCAAAAGCGATTGGGACAGGCGAAAGATAATCAGGCTAAAACCAATCGGCACAGCGCTCAGGAAGTACACCATCGAGATACGCAGACCAAAGCTGACGGATCCAAATTTCCATGATACCTGAACGGTTTTGAACGACCAGTAGAGCGCAACGGCCGCGACCGCGAACATCACCAGGTCGCCAAATATGTAGATCAGCGTCTTCACGCGTCTTGGCACATAATGCATGATCACATCGATGCGGATATGCGCACGCTCTTTGATCGCCGCCGCCGCGCCGATCCATGCCAGGTAAATAAAGGAATAACGAACGATTTCCTCGCCCCAGATCGAGGAATACGAAAAGACCTCGCGTCTGACGACCTCGACCGCCATCGCCGTCACCAGCAGAACGTAAAACACAAGAAGCGCCCAGCGTTCTGCGTTCTTGTCAATTGCAGTCAGGAAAGATTGCATCCGGTACCCGCTCTCACAACCTATCCGGCCATTGGCCAATAATGCTGCGATCAGAAAAAAAATGTGGTTGCCAACGCAGATGCGCTGGCAACCTTTTCAAGTCAGGCATCGTGAACGTAAAGACGTCCTTGCGTGCCTGCTGCCTCTACAAGGCTGTTGAAGGCATCCATGGATCCCGCCAGTTCAACTTTGAAACTGTCCCATTCGGGTCGCTGATAGCCGCCGGCGGCTTTCCATTCGGCGAGCTGATCGTCTGTCAGAGAATGGAACATCACACCCGATTTGCGCATTTCCGCCATTGCGTAATTGCGCGAGGCCGGAACCTTGGCAAGGTTTTGCTGCCGCGTGATGGCCGATCCGAATTCGATCCCTTCCTGCACATCGGCTGGCAGCGCGTTGAACCATTCAAGATTGCACGAGAATACCTGGCTGTCGGGCACTGCCTGGGTAAACGTCACATGGCTCAGCATGTCTTTGAAGCCGAATGCGAACAATGCGCCAACCGACGGGTCAAGCGCGTCGGCAACACCCTGTTTGATCGCCGAGGGGGTTTCGCCCCAGGCAACCGGCGTCGGGTTTGCCCCAACCATGCGATAATACTGTTGCAGCATTTTTGAGCCCGGAACCCGGAATTTGACCCCCTTGAGGTCGCTAGGCGCCATCACCGCGCCGGCGCCGCCTTTGCGGACCGCAATGACGCGTGGATCAATGACCACGTAAAACAACGTCTTGAATCCCTTGGCTTCGACCTTGGGGTCAATCGCTTTTTTCCACTGATCCGAGTTTACCAGATTGGTAAAGCGTTGATTGGAACCGCAGAAATACGGCATGTTGATAAGATCAACGGCCGAGGCAAACGGGGCAAAGTTTGAAATCGAGTGCTGGGCCGCCTGAATGGTGCCAGCCTGAACCTTCTGGACCAGGGCGCCTCCCACACCAAGCTGACCACCCGGTGCCAGCTTGACATAGACCTTGCCGTTGGTGGCGTTCTGGATGTTTTCTTTCAGGTCGAGTTGCATGATCGGATAGCCGCGCGACGAACCGATGATATATGCGGTGGCAATCACCATTATATGATCGGCGGCAGCCTCACGCTGCTTTTCTTCCTTTACCGTTTGAGCCACCGCTTCAGATGACCACAGCATTCCGGCATTTCCTGCAAGAATTGCAGCAGTAAACGCCCCAGAACCAGTCAGTTTCAAGAAATTTCGTCGTTCAGCCGATTTTAGTTCGTTATTCATTTTAGCTCCTCCATAGTTTTCATGCCTGTTGGTCGTATTGATCTTTCGCCGCGGCTTCTTTTTTCAAAATTGCAATGACGAAGAAAAGCACAGCGCTTAGCATGAGAAGCATTTCAGACACATCGTTCAGATATTGTTCTCCGCCAAAGGAGCCAATTAATACATTTAAAAAAAATACTCCAAACAATGTTGCTGCAATTCCCAAATACATATTTTCCTCGTCACCTCTGAACTTGTTTTGTTTCAACAACGCCTCACTGTAAGCGTTTTCATTGACAATTGCAAGCGCTTGCATTATTTTTTCGTTAACCTTTATAAACCAAATATCCAGCCATAGTAGTTAAGTAGAAACATAATAAATCAGTAGAAAGACGGACTAATTTATATGAGTGTTGAAGTTCAATAACACCAAATGGGGCTCACATTGCCAAACCATTCTTTGCCCACGCTAGAAGATGTAGCCCGGGAGGCGCAGGTCTCGACGGCCACCGTTTCCAGATCTCTGAATTCACCCCAGCGTGTTGCCGAGAAAACTCTGCTGCGCGTCCAGGCCGCTGTTGACATGCTGGGATATTCACCAAATTTTGGTGCACGCGCCCTGGCAGCCAGACGCACAAACACAATAGGCGCTGTAATTCCAACATTTGAAAATGCGATTTTCGCGCAAGGCTTGCAGTCTTTCGAGGAAACAATTTCCAAGTGCAATTTAACTCTTTTGGTTGCCAGTTCCTCCTATCAACAGGAAAGAGAGGAAGAGCAAATCCGGGCCCTGGTTGCACGTGGGGCCGATGCCATATTGTTGATTGGTGAAGAAAGAAGTAAGGAAATTTATGATTTTTTGGCCAAACGGAACATCCCCTATGTCATTTCATGGTTTTATCGACCAGATTCCAACCACTGTTTGGTTGGGTTTGATAATCGGGCCGCCGCTTGTGAATTAACCCGGAAGGTTTTGGGCTTAGGTCATCGAAAAATTAGCATGATTGCCGGATTGACAGCCAACAATGACCGGGCTCGTAGTCGGTTACTTGGCGTAAAAGACGCTTTGGTAGAGTATGATATACCACACCGGAATTTTGATGTAGTTGAAGTTCCGTATAGCTTCAGAGATGGCGGCGACGCTTTGGAGATTCTCATCTCAAAACCTGACAGACCAACAGCTATTATTTGT
>JAADIJ010000039.1 GCA_013151335.1 Alphaproteobacteria bacterium
TGGTGTTCCGCAGTCTATTCTCTACGACAATACCAAGATCGCTGTGGCCCGCATTTTAGGGGATAAGACACGCGTCCGGACGCGACGGTTCGTCATTTATCCTGCGGCACTGCGCTTGCACTGAGGCCAGATGCTCGGATGGGATTGGATGGCGACTTGAAACTCCGGCGTCTCGGTCGTAGTAGACCCCGCTGAAGGGATTATTCAGTGTCAGACCTTGTTCGCTGGTGGCAAAGTTCACCACAGAGCGAACGGTGCCAAAGACCCTTGTCATACTGCTGCCAGCTAAACCCCGTTCTATCAGGCTATCTCTGAAGGCGTTCGCATCACCTTTGGTGTAGACCTCAAGCTGCTTATCACCACAAACGTCGATTACATAACCACAAGCGCGTTCAGCAGCCCGGTGAAAGGTTATTGGTTTGTCACGACCCTTGAGACTCAGATAGATCGCAACCGCCTCTGACAGCGGTATGGACGACTCATGGACCACAGTCTCATTGGGTGTCAGCTGCCGATTGGCTGGCTTTCCTTGCCTGAGCATATGCTTGCCGGGCAGCTCCCGATCCTGACATCTTAGGTGAAACCAGTATTCGTCCAGCTGATCTGCGGCTTTTCGCGCTCTGGCTTCAGCTACACGCGTTACCCGAGTACGCAGAGAATATGCGATCCTTGGTGATGAATAATGACAAATGAGTTCAGAAGGGATGCGTCTGCTAAAGTAGAAGACACCATCTTTTTCGAAGGTGTATGCAGGGGATTTGGTCAACGACATGGTCTACGGCTCCTAGCGATTGCTATTAACCGGAGCGATATCAAGGGGTTAGCTTAGGCTGTGGTGCCGCTGAGAGGACTCGAACCTCCGACCCCATCATTACGAATGACGTGCTCTACCAACTGAGCTACAGCGGCTCGAGGCGGGTGATAGCAAGGAAAAACACCAAGCGGTAGCCCAAATTTCAGGTGCCGTTGCCCGGCTGGCGCGGAATGGTGTGAATGTCACCGATAATGCCGTCAAGATCCTCGGAACTCTCGCTGGGAGGAGTCGATGCTGGGGGCGGCGGCGTATCGGTTGTTTGCTTGGTTGGCGTAACCGGTTCGTCCTCTGCTGGCGGCACTTCTCGCTGCGAGTCGGTCTGGTCCTCAATCGTGCCGACGATCAGGGGCAACATATCAGTGGAATGTTGCGGGGCCTCGTTTGATTTTGGCGGAACCTGCCAGTTCAACGTGTCGAAATGGGCACAATATTCGCAGACCGGCTCCCAAGATTTGTGGATGGTGTTGCATGATGCGCAAACCCATTGTGGCCCGCGCGAGGCGTCAAGCGCCCGTGTCAGCCAGCCGCGCACCACGTTATCGGGCGCCCCTTCGCCGCGTTCAATTGCTGCCATAATCGTTAACGAGCGCGTGGTCGGCGTGGTGTCGGCAAGGTCGCCCATTGCCTGGCGCGCGCCGGGGAAATCCTGATCCACAATGGCAAGCTCGCTGGCAAGCATTTTGGTCTCGGGATCGTCGGGCTTTGTCTTGAGCAAGGGCTGAAACCGAGCGCGCCGCTCTGTCGGAGTTTCATTGGGCGCGATCTCTGCCCAAGCGGCGGCGAGTGCAGGATGCGGTTGGGCAATCCACGCCTTTTTGAGCACCTTATTAGCTGCCCGAACGCCGCCTTGCAGCATATGCATTTCTGCGGTCAGGACTGCGGCGGGGATCAGGTCAGGCGATAGATGGTTGGCCTCGATCGCGGCACTTTTTCCGGCATCAATATTGCCCGCTTCGATTTTCTCGCGTGCCATTGCCAGTGCCAAAACTGCGTCGCGCCGCGTGTGTACATCTTTCGGCAAAGCCCGCGCTTTCAGTTTTGCCGACAGGGTCAGACGCGCCCCTTTCCAGTCTTGTTTTTCCGATTGCAGCGAGAATAACACGTCCATGGTTTTTTCGTGCCGCGGGCGCAAGGCGAACGCTTTTTGCGCCAATTTTAAGGCTGTTTCAGTGTCTCCCTCGGCCAATTTTTGCTTTAATATTCCCTGCACACCAACAAAACGCGTGCGGTCGTCCGCCAGCAACTGTTTGTAGTAGTCCTGAGCCTTTCGGGTCTCGCCAGACATCTCGGCGGCCTGTGCGCTGATCAAAAGTGTGAGGTCAGGACGGTTGAGATGTTTCTCTGCTTTTGCGGCTTTGGCCATGGCAACACGGCCCTCGCCAGACGCCAACGCCATTAGACCATCTGCCAGCGCCTCGAAACCGCGACGCTCACGATTTCGATCAAAATAGCGGGAAATAGCGGTTTCGTCACCGTTGAAAAATCGAAAAACCGCCAACAATAAGGAGGCGAGACGAAAGGTGATCCAGCCAACTGTCAGCGTCAGCAATGCAGCGATCAGTCCGGCCAGAGGGGTCAGCGAAAACTCGATTGATCCCACCGAGATTCGCACCTCGCCACCGGCCTCGATAACATAGCCTGCCACCATCGTAATCGCGGCAACTAGTGCCACGAACAAAAGTATTTTTACCAGCGACCAAAGCATGCGAGAGACCTTCTAGTTCTTGTTTTCAAGGGTTTTTTCGAATTTAATCAGGGCAGCCCTAACCGCCAAACTTGTGTTGGCTGCGGTCAGCCAATCGCCCATACTGGCAACCCCTTCTGGAGGGAGTTTTTGCAGTAAATCGATGGCCTGCGCAAGCTGCCCGCGTCCCAGAGACGCCTCCGCTTGCGATAGAACCGCATCTGGGCCGTCACCAGCTTTTTCCTCAAGCGAGCGCACCCCAATTTGGCTTTTTACGTAGGCGGTAATTTTAGACCCAAACCCACTTCCAGCATCGGCTTGAATAGAGGATTTTAACGCCTGACGCGCGGCCTCTGGGAAGTCTTTTTGCAATTGAGACAAAGTAGCGACACCGTTTTGCCCATTGATTTGCAGCGTCGCCGGGAGCGTAGTTTTTGTTTCAGCGGCAATGCTCGCAAGCAAATCTCCAAAAGGCCTGCCGGTTTCGATCGCGGTTCTCAAACGCTCGGTTGCTACACTGAGATCGAGGGACTGTACCACCTTTTTCGCGGATTTCGACAGATTTTCGATTTTTGTTTTAGCCTCCGAAAGCTGCGCGCCGGCCTGTTTGGCAACCGCGTCAAGACGGGCTGACAATTCGTCGCTTCTGGCTTGCTGATCGGCGATCTGTGCTTTGATCTGGTTGATCTCGGAACTGTAGCTTGTGACCAGATCAGCGCTGTTCGTGTCGTTGGTTTTGGTCGGGTTGCTGGTTGCGGACAAGGCAGTTTTCAACTTGGTCTCTGTGTCCAAGAGCCGTTTGGAGAGGGCGTTAGTCTCGCTTTCCAAAGACGATTTCAACGCTGCAACCGTCGTACGTAATTTATCGAGTTCCGTGGATTTCTTTGGCTGCTCAAGGACTGAAATTCGGGTCTCCAGTTGATTAAACCGGGACAGAATTTCGGCGGGAATAGAGGCTTGGTCGGGGGGTATGATTTCTGGACTTGAAGCGGTAATAATCGCCGCTCCATAGCCGATTGCGCCTGCCACGAGACCGCCCAAGACAAGGCCTGAGAACATCAAGGTTAGTCTAGCCGCAGGCTTCTGGGGGGCGTCTTGTTTGGGACCTTCGGGTGTCTTTTTTATCTTCGCCGAGGTCTGCGATGGGCTTGAGGTGGGTTGTTTTACCTCTATCACCGCTGCATCAATCGTCTCTGGTTCGGTAACCTTTTTCTGGGGAGACTTGGATTGTTTTAGAGGGTCCAGCACCTCTGGTTCAGCTTTTGGCGATGTGTTGCCAGTCTTGGATGACGACTGCGCTTTTGTCGTGTGATTTTTTGCTGTCCCCGAGGCCGGAGTTGTTTTCCTTGTCGCCACGATTTTAGCCCTTCTTTCGGTAGGTGTCTTGCGATGACCAAAGTTGTCAACATCAGGATAGGCCACCGACCTGACCCTCACAAGGGAGATGACGCGCTATCGCAGCAATGTGGCAATTTCTCGCGTAATCGCGTCTGCGGTTTTATCGTGAGCGATGCGCAGGGGAGCGAAATTTTAGGGGGTCGAGCGCCGATGCGACATTGGCGCTGATGCAAATAGCGGTCAACTCACATGTGGATAAGTTTTCAATCTCTGCCGAAAACGCGCGTGCTGTTCGGGGCGAAAATAGTGGGATTACTACTGGGGATGGTCCAGATAATAGAGACGTTGCATTATCGTTAAGCGGCAATAATTCCTGATCGTAAATGATCTGTTCCGAGGCATCTATTTCAGAACGAGTTAACTGTTTGACCAGGTTTCCAGCGACCTCCGCCCCGCGAAGATGCAGCGTGCTGAAAGGTTTTATTCCGGCCTTGCGAGTAACCAACTCCACAAGATCTGGTAGCGATCCCGTGGCGGATATGGCACTTAAGCCCAGATGCTGTGCGGCAATTGTGGTTTTATCACCGACGCAGAAACATGGTATATCGCGTCGGTCGGAAGCTTGGCCGAAAGCCTTAACGCCGTTAACGGAGGTGAACAAAAGCACATCTGTTCCGTCGAGCAAAATCGGATCATCCCGAACGGAGATATGTAGAAGCGGGGATAGGGTTACATGTATTTTTAGGCCGAATTGCGCCTCAAGCTCGGCTTTGTAGGTTGCGGCTTGTGCTGCTGGCCGGGTTAACAAGACGTGAACATCGGGATTGCTTGACATAGGTACAGGTGTTACCTGCGAGCCTGACCCGAGGCAAGAAAATGTAGAGATGAAAGAGTATATAACCATCCTTGGCCTTGAGAGCAGCTGCGATGATACGGCGGCTTCTGTAGTGCGTTGCGCGCGCGCGCAATGCGCAGATATTATGTCATCGGTAGTTTATGGCCAGACTGAGTTGCACGCCGATTTTGGCGGAATCGTGCCGGAGATCGCGGCGCGTGCGCATGCGGAAAAGCTTGATTACTGCGTGGAAGAGGCTCTTTCTCGCGCGGATCTATCGCTCAAGAATATCGATGCGATTGCGGTTACGGCTGGTCCCGGCCTGATCGGTGGGGTGCTTTCGGGGGTTATGTGCGCCAAAGGGTTGTCAGCGGGGGCCAAAATTCCGCTGATTGGCGTTAACCATTTAGCCGGTCATGGGTTAACGCCGCGATTGACCAATCAGCTCGCCTATCCTTATTTGTTGTTGCTTGTTTCGGGCGGGCATTGCCAATTTTTGATCGTGCGGAGTTTTGACGAGTTCACGCGTCTTGGTGGCACGATCGACGATGCGCCCGGCGAAGCGTTTGACAAAACAGCGCGGCTGTTGGGGCTTTCGCAACCCGGTGGGCCAGCGGTTGAGCGCGCGGCGAAGGGGGCAAATCCGAGGGCGTTCAAATTCCCGCGTCCGCTGCTTGATCGCCCGGGTTGTGATATGTCGTTTTCGGGATTGAAGACGGCTTTGCGGCGGGCGCGTGATCAGCTTGTTGAAAAGAATAATGGCTTGACCCTTACCGAAATCGGCGAGCTCAGTGCTGGATTTCAGGCGGCGGTTTGTGATGTTTTAGTGGAAAAGTCGCGTCGAGCTATGAGGCTTTTTTCGGCCGAATTTCCTACCGTGAAACCAGCGCTGGCGGTGGCTGGTGGGGTGGCGGCAAATAAGGCTATTCGGGCCGGGTTGCTGGCCGTTTGTGAGGCGGAGGGGTTTGATTTTGTCGCGCCGCCGCCGGAATTTTGCACCGATAATGCGGCGATGATTGCGTGGGTTGGAGTAGAGCGGTTTCGCGCCGGAAAATTCGACGATTCGACGCTGTCGGCGCGCCCTCGCTGGCCGTTGGACAATCACAGTCGACCGATGCTGGGTTCAGGCAAAAAAGGGACGAAAGCATGAGTGCTGTGACCATCGTTGGGGCTGGTGCGTTTGGTACGGCGCTGGCGATCTCGTTGGCGGGACGGGGCGGGCAGGTTAACCTTTGGGGGCGCGATGCCGATGCGATTGGCAATATGCGCATGAGCCGACAAAACGCGCGTTATTTACCGGAGATTGATTTTCCAGAGCTTCTTAAACTAAGCGCCAACTCATCGAGCATAGCTGAAGCAGAGATAATATTGCTGGCAGTTCCGACCCAGTATTTACGCGATTTTATAACAAGTTACGCTGAATTGCTTAATGGAAAAACTTGCGTTGTCTGTTGTAAGGGCATCGAAAAAACCACCAGTATGTTGCCGTCAGAAATAGTGAAAGATTTGTTACCCAACGCAAAGGTCGCGGTGCTGACCGGGCCGGGGTTTGCCGCCGAGATCGCGCGGGGATTGCCGACTGCGTTAACACTTGCCACGGATATGCAGGACGGTTCTGCGCTGCAATCCCGAATGTCTACGCGAAATTTACGACTGTATTTATCGGCTGATCCGGTGGGGGCGCAGCTTGGTGGAGCGCTCAAAAACGTGATAGCGATCGCTTGTGGCATCGCCATCGGGGCCGGGCTTGGCGAGAGTGCGCGTGCGGCCTTGATGACGCGAGGATATGCGGAAATGATGCGGCTGGCGGTGGACATGGGGGCTGATCCTAACACTCTTTGTGGCCTTAGCGGATTGGGCGATCTGGCGCTGACCTGTGGTTCGGATCAGTCGAGAAACTTCTCGCTTGGTCTTAGGTTGGGACAGGGAAAAGAGCCGCTGGTGGGGGCTACATTTGAGGGGGTTGCAACCGCGCGTGCCACCGTCGGCTTGGCAGCCAAGCGCAATATCGAGATGCCGATTGCCGGGATTGTCGCGGCGGTATTGGCAGGTGAGTTAACCATAAATCAGGCGAGTGAGGCCTTGTTGTCGCGCCCGCTTCGAGATGAAAATTGAGGGGAAAGCAGATGGCTTATTGGCTGTTTAAATCAGAGGTATCGACGTGGAGTTGGGACGACCAAGTCGCCAAGGGCGAGGTTGGCGAGGCGTGGGATGGCGTGCGAAATTATCAGGCGCGCAACATGATGCGGCAGATGAAAATTGGCGATCAGGGGTTCTTTTATCTTTCGCAAAAGGAAAAGGCGGTTGTGGGCATTGTCGAGGTGATCGCGACCGCGCATCCAGACACCACCACCGACGATCCGCGGTGGGAATGTGTGGACATCAAGGCGGTGCGGGCGGTGAAAATGCCGGTCACGCTGGCCATGTGCAAGGCCGAGCCGCGACTTGAAAATATGGTGTTGGTGAACAACACGCGGCTGTCAGTTCAGCCGGTCACTGAGGCCGAGTGGCAGGTGGTTTGCGAATTGGCAGGCTTGTGAGGGCTGAAACTGCGTCCTTAAGAGCGGGGTAGGCACGCTGTCGAGAGTGTCCGATCTTCTGTGTATGAGTAATTTGGTCCATGCTTCACCAACGAAGGAGCATGACGACAATGACTATTTCCAAGGAACTA
>JAADIJ010000100.1 GCA_013151335.1 Alphaproteobacteria bacterium
TCATTGGCCAAATTCACATACCTCCAAGCAACTCTGCCCTGTAGACAAGGCCCATTTGCCCTGCTATACGGCGCGTTCCTGTAACGTATCAACTTTAACCTAGAGAGGTGGTGAAAACCACATGCAGGTCAGTGTTCGCGACAACAATGTCGATCAGGCGCTTCGTGCGCTCAAGAAAAAGCTCCAGCGTGAGGGGGTTTTTCGTGAAATGAAGCTCAAGCAGCATTTCGAAAAACCGTCCGAGAAAAAAGCCCGCCAAAAGGCCGAAGCCATCCGGCGTGCCCGCAAGCTCGCTCGCAAAAAGCTACAGCGCGAAAACGGGATGTAAATTCCGACTTCAAACACTGGGCGGGGCAACTCGCCAAACGATAACCCCCGTGTGAAAACCCGGGGGTTTGTTGTTTGTGGGCAGTATATTGCCGGTACTTTCCACTTTACAATAATTCCCAATCCCGATAGCGTTCGGGACCGTAAAAAGGTGGCTTGCAAGTGAATAAATTTACCGTCCTCACCCGTACTATTCTCATTGTCGCTACGGCATTCGTGGCCTTCAATTTTTTCCCATTGGCCTTGAATGCTCAGGACAATGCCGTCTCGCAGGTTTCCACCGGGGAGCAATTTGTTGTCAGTTTCACTCCGGAAAACCCGGATTCTCAGCGGAATTCACCGCACGCATGGATCGCCGAGATCAAAACAGCCGATGGCGAACCTGTAACCAATGCCACCATCATGGTTGACGGTGGAATGGCTGCGCATGGCCACGGGATGCCAACGCGCCCGCGAATGACCGAAAACCTGGGCGACGGCCATTACAAGATTGATGGCATGCAATTCCATATGGCGGGCGAATGGCAGCTAAACTTGGCAATAACTGTTGACGACGTGACCGACACCGTCACCTTCGATCAGGTAATCCAATAGTGACACGCCGGTATTTTGCGGTCACTCTGGTCGCTGTAATCATCAGCGTCGCCGTTGCCGGTACGCTTCTCTTTGGCAATGCCAGTCTGAGCGACGCCGAATTGAAAGTCGCGCGCAGCCTCAGCCTTGCCAGTCTGCCCAAAATTCCACCTGATCCCAGCAACGTGGTAGCCGACAACGCCGATGCCGTTCAGTTGGGCGCGCTGCTGTTCGACGATACAGGCATGTCGGCCAATGGGCTTGTTTCCTGCGCCACATGCCACCTGGAAAATCGCCAGTTCCAGGACGACCTGCAATTCTCGCGCGGCATCGGTACCACCGACCGGCGGTCGATGCCATTGCGAGGCGTCGGATATCAGACATGGTTCTTTTGGGATGGCCGCAAAGATTCGCTATGGTCACAGGCCATCGGCCCACTCGAAAATGCGGTCGAACACGGCTTTACACGCAGCCAGGTTGCCAAGCATGTCCTTGCGACCTACCCCGACGAGTATACACGCCTGTTCGGTCCCGCACCCAAACTGGCGGAAATTCCACCCGCCAGCCCACTGGGCAACCAGATGCAACAAGCCAACTGGCAACAATTGTCTGAACCTACCCGCGACGAAATCAACCGAATATTTGTAAATACCGGAAAATCTATTGCCGCGTTTGAACGCACGCTGGTGCCACTGGAAAACCGCTTTGACAGGTACATTAACGCTGTTTCGTCAGGGCAAGAACCCGGCGAAGACGCTACGCTAAGCAAACAGGAAATCAACGGGTTCAAGGTGTTTGCCGGCAAGGGTAGTTGCATCGATTGCCACAGCGGTGCGCGCCTGACTGACGATTTTTTCCACAATACCGGCGTGCCTGACCCAAACAACCCGCCCAGCGACCGCGGGCGTGCAACAGCATTCGCCGAACTGGACGCTGACCCGTTCACCTGCCTGGGTCGCTATAGCGACGCTGCCCCGGACAGTTGTCTTGATCTGCAATTCATGGCGCGTGAAGTTGATCTTTTCGACCGGACTTTCAAGTCACCCGGCCTGCGCGGCATTGCCGAGCGCCCACCTTTCATGCACGCTGGTCAAATCGAGACCCTTGAGCAGGTGATCGAGCATTACAACAACGCGCCCCCTGCGCCTCTCGGACATTCCGAAATCGTGCCTTTGGGCCTGTCCAATAGAGAAAAAGCAGATCTGTTGGCATTCTTGCGAACGCTTTGAAACCTACGAATCGCGGTGCCGAATTCGCCTAATTTGGCGGGCTGTCAAGCCACCGCATGACAAGCCACCATGTGCTGATCCGAACCTGCCGCCCGCACCGGATGCCCCTGAAATGATCGAGACAGTGGCCTATATGAGCGCAAACCAAGGCGCGTTTTCCAGCCTTTTTGCGGCCACTGAGGATTTGGAGAATTTCGCGTATATCGGGCCGGATGGCAAAGGCGAGATCAATGGATATCCTGCACCAGCATTTATTGCGCCCTATGCCCTTGATCCGAAAATCGGGGCCTTGCTATGGGAATATGCAGAAAAAGAAACGGGCGTTAGGTTTGGTTTCTGAACTTGTTGGTACAGCTATAAACTGCTGATTTGAATGTCTCAAAAGCCCCGCAATGCCGACGTTGAAATCCTGTAGCCATGCCCGCAAGCTCGCCCGTAAAAAGCTGCAGCGCGAAAACCGGATGTAAATCCGGTTTTGACACTGGGCGGGGCAACCCGCCAACGATAACCCCCGTGTGAAAACCCGGGGGTTTGTTGTTTTTGGCGGTGGCTTGGATGGCCGCTTTGAGCCCGTTGCCGTCCTTTGATGGCCTCTCTGTCAAACCCATCCAGGAGATCTGTGCACGCCAAGAGCCCGTGAGAGCAGCCCCTGACATTTCAGGCTTTGTAGGCCGCCAAATAGTCCTCTCCCCATTTTGAAATACTCGCGATCACAGGGGCGGTGCTTTGTCCGATCTGCGTCAGGGAATATTCAACTTTGGGCGGCACAGTTGCGTACGCTTTTCGAAAGACAACACCTTTTTGTTCGAGATGCTTGAGCTCTTTGGTTAGCATTCTCGTTGAGATATCAGGAATGGCACGCTCCAATTCCTTGAATCTGAGAGTCCCTTGCGCAGACAGCACATAAAGGATCGCGAATTTCCACTTTCCTTCCAGGATGCTCATTGCCAGATGGAACGGGCACCGAAGGTATTCCTCAATAGTTTTTTTGGCCATTTAAGCTCTCAAACCTCCATGTATATTGCATTACTTACCTTTGTGTTCCTAGTAACCAAAAGTGTGCCTACTTGCATTGGTAAAGTGTAAATGCCACTTCCTAGCACATCGAGCAAAGGTAGGAAAACAACATGACAAATAAAGAATTGGTCGCCGCATTTATTGAAGCAATGCGGGTTTCGGATGTGGCAAAACTGGCCACAATGATCACAGATAACTTCAGCTGGTGGATCGCCGGTAAGCCCGAATATCTGGCAACCGCCGGTGAGCATGACAAAGACTTTTTCATCGGCTTTTTTGGCGGTGGCGCTGAGACATTCCCCAACGGCGTAAAATTTGTCGTAACGGGTATGGTCGCAGAAGGCGACAAAGTCGCCGCAGAAGCAACGCTAACGGCAACAACTGCAACTGGCGCATTGTACGACAACAGCTACCATTTTCTGTTTACAATAGAGAGCGGCAAAATATCCCGTATGAAAGAATACATGGATACCCATCATGCAAAAACCACCTTTGGACTTTGATTGGAATTTATAATGAATTGGACGCCCAAGAATATCAAAGACCAATCAGGCAAGACCTTTTTGGTCACTGGTGCCAATACCGGGCTGGGGTATGAGACAGCACTTGAGCTTGCCAAAAAGTCGGCGCGAGTTATCCTGACGGGCCGCAATAAGCAAAAGCTTTATGGGGCGCGTGATCAAATTGCAGCCCAGGTCCCGTCGGCTCAGCTGGACGTTGGGGTGTTGGATCTTAACAGCATTTCGTCGGTCAAAGCCTTTGCGGAAAGGTTTGTGCAAAGTGGCCAGCCCCTTGATGTGCTGATCAACAATGCCGGCATCATGTTTCCACCCCCTGGCCATACTAAGGACGGATTTGAAACG
>JAADIJ010000034.1 GCA_013151335.1 Alphaproteobacteria bacterium
TGGGCATGGGCTAAGCGCGGTGGTTCGCGATAAGCCTTCAGGCGAGGTAACGCTGGCATTTAACCTGACGGCAGAGGCGTTTGACGCAGCCCTTGAGCAGGTCGGGCAAATGCCGCTGCCGCCATATATAGCCTCGCTCCGGGCGGTGGATGCGCGCGACAAGATCGACTACCAGACTGTTTTTGCAGAGAAAATAGGGGCAGTTGCTGCGCCAACGGCGTCGTTGCATTTTGATCAGGACTTGCTGGAAAACCTGCGGCGCAAGGGCATCAAGTTCAGCCGCGTGACCCTGCATGTGGGGGCAGGGACGTTCCTGCCGGTCAAGGTTGACGATGTGTCAAGTCACAAAATGCACTCTGAATGGGGGCAGATCAGCGATCAGGCCGCGCGCGAGATCAACCAGACTCGCCGCGAGGGGGGGCGGATTATTCCGGTTGGCACCACGGCGTTAAGATTGATCGAGTCTGCGGCCAATTCCGACGGACTAGTTGAGCCTTTCGCGGCCCAGACCGACATCTTCATCAAGCCCGGCTATCGGTTTTTAGTTGCCGACGGTTTGATGACCAATTTCCATTTGCCCAAATCGACCTTGTTGATGCTGGTCTCGGCCCTGATGGGCTCTGAACGGATCAAACAGATCTACGCCCATGCGATTGAACAGCGTTACCGGTTTTTCTCTTATGGTGACGCTTCGATCCTGCTGCCGGACCCATAATTGCGCCCTAATCGTCGCAGATAGACGCGTGCCTTGTCGCAATCTGGCGATCTTATCCCCCGACCTCTCTGCTAAGTCCGAAAAATCGAAATAGAGGTGCGGGCCGATGCTGGCTGTGGTCAAAAATTCATGGGCGTTGCTGTTGGGCATGTTGCTGTTGATGCTCGGCAATGGCTTGCAAGGCACGTTGCTCGGCGTTCGTGGAGCCGCCGAGGGGTTTTCGACCGGCGCGATGTCGATCGTGATGTCAGCCTATTTTTTGGGATTTCTCGGCGGCTCGCGCATGGCACCCGCTATGATCCGGCGGGTCGGGCATGTGCGGGTTTTTGCAGCCCTCGCCTCGCTGATCTCGGCGGTTCTGGTGCTTTATGCCGCCGCCCCAAATCCCATCGCCTGGGCCTTGATGCGGGTGGTGATCGGGTTTTGTTTTGCTGGCGTCTATGTGGTTGCCGAAAGCTGGCTTAACGATGCCTCCACCAATGAAAACCGCGGGCAAACCATGTCGATCTATCTGATTGTGCAGATGATCGGCATCGTCACGGCCCAAGGTTTGATGAACGTGGCCGACCCTCAGGGCTATACCCTGTTCATTATCGCGTCGGTTCTGGTCTCGATTTCGTTTGCACCGATTTTGCTGTCGGTCAGCCCGGCTCCGGTGTTTGAACGCACCAAACCCATGACCTTGCGACAGCTGTTTGGGGTCTCTCCGCTCGGATTTGTTGGCGCGTTTTTGCTCGGGGCGATTTTCTCGGCGCTGTTTGGCATGTCGTCGATTTTTGCCACCCAAATCGGCCTCAGCGTTCGCGAAATCTCGATTTTCGTTGGCAGCATCTATCTGGGAGGGATGCTGTGGCAATACCCGATTGGCTGGTTTTCCGACCGGATGGATCGGCGTTTGTTGATCACCGGGCTAAACTTGTTTGGCGCGATTGTCATGGTCATTGCCCTGCTGGTGCCGGGGAATTTTATCTGGTTGCTGGTGCTGGCATTTGTGGTCGGCGGCGTCTCTAATCCGCTTTATTCGCTCTACATCGCCTATACTAACGACTTTTTAGAGATTGACGACATGGCTGCCGCTTCGGGCGGGTTAATCTTTATTAACGGCATCGGAGCGATTGCCGGGCCGATGGTGCTTGGCTGGATGATGGAGACATGGGGGCCTTACAGTTTTTTCGGCTATATCGGCGGCGTGATGTTCTTGATGACGGGATACGCGCTTTATCGCATGACCCAGCGTTCGGCGCCCTCGGTCGAGGATACCTCCTCTTATGCCCCCATCGCTCCGACCTCGTCGCCGGTCGCGGTTGAGCTTGCAGTTGAGGTCGCGGTCGAGATGGCATTGGAGGAAGAAGGCAACACAAATGACACAAATAGCACGGCAAGTTAAAATTGCCTTGAATTCGCCCAGTTTTTTTCAAAAGCTGCAATCAAAGTCGCAGGTATTGTGAGTGGAGGGTGCCATGGCTGACGCACAAGAGATCATCGGGTTCTGGGTTGACGAGGTCGGCCCCGAGGGGTGGTACAATTCGACCGAAGAACTGGACGCCAGAATTCACGAGCGGTTCGGCGAGGCCTGGGAGATGGCCGCCGCCGGTGATTTTCGCGATTGGGTCTGTCACCCTGACAAGGCGCTGGCGCTGCTGATCCTGCTGGACCAGTTCCCGCGCAACATGTTTCGTGGCTCGGGATCAGCGTTTCGCACCGACCGAAAAGCGCTCTGCGTTGCCAAAAAAGCCATAGAACGTGGGTATGATCTGCGTGTGGATGAACCTTTGCGGCAGTTTTTCTATCTGCCTCTGATGCATTCAGAATGTCTGACCGATCAGGAACGATGCGTGCGCTTGATGAAAACGCGGATGCCCAATGCGGGGGCGGGCAACCTGCTCCATGCCAAGGTTCACCGCGAAGTTATTCGCAAATTTGGCCGGTTTCCCTATCGCAATGACGCGCTCAATCGCGACACTACTGCCAAAGAGGTCAGCTACCTGAATGCTGGGGGATATGGTGAAACTATGCGCGAAGTTCAGGCCATGTGATTCGAAAATTAGCTAGATCCGAACCGGGTGTTTGACATCTTCGACAAAATATTTGCCCTCTTGCGACAGTTTGTTGGCGATATGAGGGGCTTTGCGGTATATAATGTCAAACAGTGATCATGTTTGCCGGAGCTGATCGAATGGTTTAATACCAAACCAAATTTTCCTCAGGAGGGCATCATGGCCGCGAAAACCTTTGATATGATCGTAATTGGGGCCGGTCCGGGGGGCTATGTCGCGGCTATTCGTGGCGCACAGCTTGGCCTGAAGGTCGCGATTGTCGAGCGCGAGCATATGGGGGGGATTTGCCTTAACTGGGGCTGTATTCCCACCAAAGCGTTGCTGCGATCTGCCGAAGTTTTTCATCTGATGGAGCGGGCAGGCGAGTTTGGTCTGAAGGCCGAGAAAATCGGATTTGATCTGGCGGCGGTGATTAAGCGTTCGCGCGGGGTTGCGGCGCAGCTCTCCAGCGGCATTTCCCATCTTATGAAGAAAAACAAAATCACCGTTGTGATGGGGGAAGCGCGGTTTTCGGCCAAAAATACCGTAGCGGTGACCACAAAAACCGGCGAAGAGACCCTTGAGGCCAAGTCGATTGTCATCGCGACCGGCGCGCGGGCGCGCGATTTGCCGGGGCTTGAGGCCGATGGCGATCTGGTTTGGGCCTATAAACACGCGCTGGTGGCCAAACGGATGCCGAAAAAACTGCTGGTGATCGGCTCGGGTGCCATTGGCATTGAGTTTGCGAGTTTTTTCAACACGCTTGGGGCCGATACCACCGTGGTTGAGGTTCTGGATCGGGTCTTGCCGGTCGAGGACGCCGAAATCTCCAAATTCGCCAAGAAGCAGTTTGTTAAGCAAGGCATGAAAATCCGCGAAGGCTCGATTGTCAAAAAACTGGATCGGGGCAAGGGCAAGGTCGTCGCTCATATTGAAAAAGGTGGCAAAACTGAAACTCATGAGTTTGATACGGTGATTTCGGCGGTCGGAATCGTCGGCAATTGCGAAGGGCTGGGGTTGGAAGAAATCGGCGTTAAAGTTGATCGCACCCATATCGTTGTCGACGAGTTCTGCCGCACCGGTGTTGTGGGCATTTACGCGATTGGCGACATCGCAGGCGCGCCTTGGCTGGCGCATAAGGCCAGCCATGAAGGGGTGTGTGTTGCTGAATTGATCGCTGGCGGGCACCCCCATCCGGTGCGCCCCGAGAGCATCGCGGGCTGCACCTATTGTCATCCACAAGTCTAGTGTCGGCTATAGCGAGGCCAAGGCCAAGGAGCTGGGCTATGAGATCAAGGTCGGCCGGTTTCCGTTCATGGGCAATGGCAAAGCGATTGCTTTAGGTGAGGCCGAGGGCTTGGTCAAAACCGTATTTGACGCCAAAACCGGCGAGCTTTTGGGCGCGCATATGGTTGGGGCCGAAGTGACCGAACTGATCCAGGGCTATGTGGTTGGCCGTCAGTTGGAGACCACTGAAGAGGATCTGATGAACACAGTATTTCCCCATCCGACCCTGTCAGAAATGATGCACGAGTCGGTTCTGGATGCGTTCGGGCGTGTGATACATATGTGAGCGGGCGTGGATTTTCACCTTCGGCGAGGATATTTTCACCAATTGGAACAGGATGTTATCAGCTAAAATCGTCGCCGCCTGTTTGCTGATAGGATTTGACCAGATTGCCGAAACGGGTGAAGCGGCCTTCAAAGCTCAGATCGATTGAGCCGATCGGGCCGTGGCGTTGTTTGCCGATGACGATCTCGGCTTTGCCGTGCAGATGCTCCATCTCGTCTTGCCATTTCATCATCGCCTCGACATCGTGATCGCTGGGTTTTTCGCGCTCTTTATAGTATTCCTCGCGGTACACAAACATCACCACATCGGCGTCTTGCTCGATTGAGCCACTTTCGCGCAGATCGCTGAGTTGCGGGCGCTTATCCTCGCGATTTTCGACCTGTCGAGACAGTTGGGAGAGGGCAATCACCGGAATATCGAGCTCCTTGGCGATGGCCTTCAGGCCTTGGGTGATCTCGCTGACCTCGTTGACACGACTGTCCTTGGCGGTGGCCGGGCGCACCAATTGCAGATAGTCGACGATCAAAACATCGAGCCCATGTTGGCGTTTCAGACGTCGCGCGCGCGCAGCAAGGGCAGAGATCGGCAGGGCCGGGGTGTCGTCGATATAAAGCGGACAGGATTCCAGTTTCTTGGCGGCTTCAACGAAGCGGCGAAACTCGGTCTCGGTCATGTCACCACGACGAATTTGCTCGG
>JAADIJ010000221.1 GCA_013151335.1 Alphaproteobacteria bacterium
ACATCGGTCACCCGATCACGCCAAACACCGCGACGAACCACCGGCGTATCTGCCTCTGCAGGCAGGCCCGTGACACCATCAACCGCCGCCTTCACATCGTCAGCCGCGCGCGCCATATCGTAGCCGGGCGAGAAATCAAGCCGGATCAAAGCGCGCCCCTGAAACGAGGTCGCGCTGGAGGTCTCGACCCCTTCAACCGCCAACAGCGCAGGCTCCAGCAATTGCACCACGCCGAGATCCATATCCTCGGGTCCAGCGCCGGGCCATGTCACCGAGACGCTGACGGTTTGGATCACGATATCGGGAAAAAACTGCGAGCGGATTTTGGTGGCGGCGATCAATCCCAACACCACCATCACCACCAGCACCAGATTGGCGGCGGTTTTGTGGCGGGTGAAATAGGACAGAAAACCCTTGCCGGGTTTGAGCTGATTATCGCGTAAAGCCACCCTAGCTCCCCATCCGCTTTTCGATACGTTTCACTATATTGGCGGGCACCTTGGCCTCTTTTAGTCGGGCGATCAGAACCTGTTTTCGGTCGTCGGGAATGTTGTTATTGCGCTCAACAAACGCCACAAGACGGGCGCGACGCTCCGGTGTAAGTTCAATCAATTCAACACCTTGTAAGGATGTTTTGCTTAAAGAAGAGGAGGAGGCCCGCACCGGCTTGACCCGGATACCCGCCCCCAGAAACGGCGAGCGCGTCTGAACGATCTCGCGGCCCAACAACCCGTCACCGCGCAAAATCACCGTGTCACCCTGCTTGCGCAACACCTGAACCTGAAGCTCCTCCAGCCGATCATTTTTGCCCAGCGCCAGCACCTTACCAGCCGCATCAACCGCGACGGCGGGCAGGATCGCAACGTTGGTCATCGGTGGCTCGGCGACCTCGACGGTGACAAAATCTCCGGGGCGCAGACCTTGGGCATCATTGCTGGGCAGACGCGCGAAAATCAGCCTTCCGGTCTGGCCTTGCCCGACCTCGGCACCGACCCGCTCGATCCGGCCCTTGACAACAATATCAGCCCCAAAAGCATCAAGGCGCACCGTAACCAGCCCCTTGGCCTGCCCCCCATTGGCGGCGATCAGACGCGAAAATGCGCTGTTGGAAAGGCGAAACGAGACCTCCAGAGCGGTGGGATCAATCAGCCGCGCGATCTTTTCATTCGGGCTGACCAACCCGCCGGTGACAGCGGTAACATTACTCAGAACCCCTTGAAATTCCGCATAAATTTTGGTGTTCGCCAAGCGCCTCTCGGCCTCGGCCAGACGAATTTCCCGCCGCGCCAGTGCGGTTTTTGCCCGACTGAGACGCGCCTTGGCCGTCGCCTGCGCCTGTCGTTTACCCAGCACGATCTGATCAGCAGATGCCTGCGCCAAAGCCGCCGTTTCCGCCGCTGCCTCAGTACCCACACCACGGGCGATCAAGTTGTTCTGACGATCAAGCGCCATCTTTCGCAAGGCGGTTTGACTGCGCGCGGCGCGCAATTCATCGCCAGCCAGAACCAAGGCGGTGGCGGCCTGATTTTGCTCGGCCTTGGCCTCGTTCAGCTCGGATTTACTCAGATCCAGCGCCGATTGGGCATCGGCAGGGTCAAGCCGCATCAAAAGCTCTGCCTTTGCAACCCGCCCGCCATCAACAAAATTTGGCGACAGCTCGACGATTGTACCCGCGACAGGCGCACGCAAATCCAGCGTGCGGCGGCTGAGAACCTCGCCGTAGGTTTTGATTTTAGGGTTTGCGGTCAAAGACTTAGCGGTGATGACATTGACGGAAAAAACCCGTTCGCGCGCGGGTCTGGACGTGGTTGCTTTGGCCCAGCGCTCTTGCAAAGCGTTGCGAATCGAGCCTGCGGCCAGCGCCAACAGGCCCACTGTCAGCGACAATAAGAACAAGCCCATCAGGCTTCGTTGCATGAATTTCATCGGGCTAAACTTCTCCGCAAGCGTTCTGGCAACGGACAGCCTAGCATTCACCGCGAGCAAATCCAACACCCGCTCACATGATCCTGAACAGCCCTGTGCAGAGCGTTTTTGACTGGGTTTCCAAAAGGTTAATTTTGTACGATTTGTAAGATTTAGGGGCGATTTTGTACAAATCGTACGTTTTGGGCTGGCGCGCTATTTGCGACGCTTATGCTCCTCTAATCGGGGCATGATCTCAACGAAGTTACACGGCGGATGGCGGTAATCAAGCTGGTGAACCAGTATCTCGTCCCAGCCGTCCTTGCACGCGCCGGGCGAGCCGGGCAGCGCGAACATATAAGTGCCGTTCACAACCCCGCCGCAAGCGCGCGATTGCACCGCCGAGGTGCCGATTTTCTGCATCGAAATTATGGTGAACATGGTGGAAAAAGCGTCGATCTGTTTCTCGTAAACGTCGCGGTGAGCCTCGACCGTGACATCGCGTCCGGTCAGGCCGGTGCCGCCGGTCGAGATTACAACGTCGATGGCAGGATCACGGGACCAGTCCAAAAGCAGCGCCGAAATCTCGGAGCGCTCGTCGCGCAGAATTTTGCGTGCGGCCAGCTTGTGACCGGATTTTTCCAGACGCGCGACCAGAACGTTGCCCGAGCGATCATCTTCGAGCGCACGGGAGTCCGAGACGGTCAGAATCGCGATATTGAGCGGAATAAACTCGTTTCCGCTGCCAATTTTTGACATTATTTTAACCTTTCAAGCGCGATTGTAAGTCCAGTAAGTCCGCCCATGCCGCGCGCTTGGCAATCGGGTTTCTGAGCAAATAGGCCGGATGCAGCATGGGAAGGGCTGGCAGGCCGAAGGCCTCGCTCCATTGGCCGCGAAGGCGTGTTATGCCTTGCTTGTTAAGCAGTGCCTTGCAGGCGACATTGCCCATGGGCACGACGATTTCGGGGGCAACAAGTGCGATGTGGCGCTGAAGAAACGGCAACATCATGGCGATCTCGTCCTGCTCGGGGTCACGATTTTGTGGTGGTCGCCACGGCAGCACGTTGGTGATATAGACCGCCGATTGCGGCTGGTCGGATGCGCGCGCGAGGTTGATCGCGGCCAGCATTTTGTCCAGAAGCTGCCCCGCGCGGCCAATAAATGGTAGCCCGGCACGATCCTCGTCACGGCCCGGAGCCTCGCCGATAATCATCACGCGGGCCACCGGATTGCCGTCGGCAAACACCAGATTGCGCGCACCTTTTTTCAAGGCGCAGTGGTCAAACTCGCCAAGATTATGGCGCAGAGATATCAGGTCAGGGGCGCTCGTCGCCATCTGTCGGGCGATAGCTATGGCCTGCGCATTTTTGCTCCGCGCATTGGAGGTGGAATCTGGCGCAGAAATCGCGGGCGAACTTGGGCTGGAACTTGGCGCAAGATCCGTCTGCGCGGTGATCGGGTTGGCGCTTGTCAGATTTTGAGTTGCGGGTTTTGGATTTGGCAAGGCCTGCTTCACCTCATAACGGTTGATCGGCGCATCACAAATTGCCTCGGTCGCACCAAGATCGATCTGCCAATCGAGGGCGGCGAGAGCAGCGCTATGGGTCAAGGTTTGGGGCATCGGCTGGCAGAATCCTTTCGTGATGAAACTATGCGCGCGGGCGCTGTGCGTAAATCCCTTGTTTGCGCCCGCGCACGCACTTATAACCGCCAAAATAGCGGTGAGAAATCAGATGGCCTTTGCGGCAAAGCACCTGTTGGGAATTGAGCCTTTATCAAAGGTGGATATTCTGTCCATTCTTGATCTGGCCGACCAATATGTCAGCCTCAACCGCCAAGCCAACAAGCGCTCGGACACGCTGGCCGGTCTGACCCAGATCAACATGTTTTTCGAGAATTCCACCCGCACGCAGGCCAGTTTCGAGCTGGCGGGCAAGCGGCTTGGGGCCGATGTGATGAACATGTCGATGGCGACGAGTTCGATCAAAAAGGGCGAAAGCCTGATTGATACGGCCCTGACATTGAACGCCATGCATCCTGATTTGCTGGTGGTGCGCCACCCCTCGGCGGGGGCGGCTAACCTGTTGGCGGAAAAGGTGAATTGTGCGGTTATCAATGCTGGCGATGGTCAACACGAACATCCAACGCAGGCGCTGCTGGACGCGTTAACCATTCGGCGCGCCAAGGGGCGGCTGCATCGGCTGAACATCGCGATTTGCGGCGATATTGCCCACTCACGGGTTGCGCGCTCTAACATCATGCTGCTGGGCAAGATGGAGAACCGGCTGCGGCTGATCGGGCCGAAAACCCTGATGCCTGCGGGCATCGAAACATTCGGGGTCGAGGTGTTTGACGACATGCGCAAGGGTTTGCGCGATGTGGATGTGGTGATGATGCTGCGCTTGCAAAAAGAGCGCATGGATGGTGGTTTCATCCCGTCGGAGCGGGAATATTACCACCGTTTCGGGCTGGATTTCGAGAAACTCGGCCACGCCAAGCCCGACGCGATTGTCATGCATCCGGCACCGATGAATCGCGGGGTCGAGATTGACGGGACGCTGGCTGACGACATCAACCGCTCGGTCATTCAAGAGCAGGTCGAGATGGGGGTCGCGGTGCGCATGGCGGTGATGGATTTGCTGGCGCGGGCGCGGCGCGCGAGCGAAGATGGCGGGGTAATGGCATGAGCAAATCCGGCTGGGACGGCATTCTGGATCCGGGCGAGGAGATCATCTGGCAGGGGCGACCAGACGGCAAGATCGTCATGGGTATCGCCAATATTATCGGGGTGATTTTCGGCATGTTTTTCGCCGGGGTCGCGCTGATCTGGATGGTCGCCGCCGCCTCGTCGGGCGGGCTGTTCTGGATGTTCGGAATGATCCATTTTACCGTCGGTTTGGGCATCGCTTTTGCTGCCGTTTACATGGGCGCTTACAAGCGGCGCAACAGTTGGTACACGCTGACCAACCGGCGGGCATTTATCGCATATCACTTCTCTGTAGTCGGTAAGCAGTTGAAATCATACCCTATTAACGAGGGTACGGTTCTGGATTTTCAGGATGACGAGTTGGCGAGTATCTTTTTTGCAACCGAGCGACGGATCACGCGTAAAGGCTCTCACACGATCAAAATCGGGTTTGAGAGGATCGCTAACGGGCGCGCGGTTTATGCCAAGTTTCGCGAGATCAAAAGGAACGCCGCATGAGCAATTTACTGTTTCAAAACGCGCGACTGATCGACCCGGAGGCCAAGGCCGAGCGTATCGGGGATTTGCGGGTCATCGGCGGGGAGATCACCGAGATAGGGGCTTCGCTGAGCGCACCGGCCAAAACGCATGTGGTGGAGTGCCGTGGCAAATGTCTCGCGCCGGGGATCGTTGATATCGGCGTGAAAATCGGTGAGCCGGGAGAGCGGCATAAGGAGAGTTTTCGCACCGCTGGCCGGGCCGCCGCCGCGGGTGGTGTGACCACGATTATCATGCGCGCCGACACCAAACCGACGATTGACACGCCCGAAACGCTGGCCTTTGTTCTGAGCCGCGCGCGCGAGGAAAGCCGCGTGCGGGTTCACGCGATGGCGGCTTTGACCAAGGGGCGGATGGGGCGCGAGATGACCGAGATCGGGTTCTTGCAGGACGCCGGTGCGGTGGCGTTTTCGGATGGGGATGCGGTTTGCGTTAACCCCAAAGTTTTCTCGCGCTGTCTGAGCTATGCCGCAGCACTCGATGCGCTGGTGATCGGCCATGTGCAGGACCCCGGCTTGAGCGCGGGGGCGGCTGTGACCTCGGGACCGTTCGCGACCAAACAGGGTTTGGCGGGGGTCTCTTTCATGGCCGAACGGATGGGGTTGGAGCGGGACTTGGCGCTGGTTGAAATGACGCACGCGCGCTATCACGCCGACCAGATTACTACGGCTGCCGCCTTGCCGGCACTGGCGCGCGCCAAGGCGGCGGGGCTGGATGTTAGTGCTGGAATTTCGATCCATCATCTGACGCTCAACGAGCTAGATATCGGCGATTATCGTAGTTTTTTCAAGGTAAAACCGCCACTTAGAAGCGAGGACGACCGTATCGCCGTGGTTGAAGCGGTGGCCTGCGGGCTGATTGATATCATCTCGTCCATGCACACACCGCAAGATGAGGAGAGCAAACGCCTGCCGTTTGAAGAGGCCGCCAGCGGGGCGGTTGCGCTTGAAACCCTGCTGCCTGCGGCCATGCGTTTGATCCATAGCGGGGCGATGGATTTGCCGACCCTGTTTGGCGCGCTGTCGCTTAATCCCGCGCGACGACTTGGGCTGCGCGCGGGGCGTTTGTCGCTTGGCGCGCCTGCTGATCTGGTGCTGTTTGACCCGGATGCGCCGTTCGTTCTGGACCGGTTCTCGCTGTTGTCGAAATCCAAAAATACCCCGTTTGACGGCGCGCGAATGCAAGGGCGGGTGCTGGCGACATTTGTCGGTGGTGATGTGGTTTTTGAAAGGGCGCGGTGATGTTGGCAGTTATTCAAACCTCGGGCCTTGGGCTGATTGCTGTCGCTTCGCTGGGGTATCTGCTTGGCTCGGTGCCGTTTGGTATTTTGGTGGCGCGGCTGATGGGGCTTGGCAATTTGCGCAAGATTGGCTCGGGTAATATTGGCGCGACCAATGTGTTGCGCACCGGCAATAAATTTGCCGCTTTCCTGACGCTGGTATTTGATGTGGCCAAGGGCGGGGTTGCGGTGGCGCTGGCAGGGTTTTGGTTTGGCGCAGATGCCGCGCAACTGGCGGGGCTGGCCGCCTTTTTGGGCCATTTGTTTCCAGTCTGGTTGCGCTTTCGCGGCGGCAAAGGGGTGGCAACGGCTATCGGCATTATTCTGGCGCTGAATTTCTGGGTCGGGCTGGCGATCTGTGCCACTTGGCTGGCGGGGGCTTTGCTATTTCGGTTTTCGTCGCTGGCGGCATTGATTGCAGCGGCGAGCGCGCCCGTTTGGCTGATCCTATTTGCCAGCCCCTCGGTCAGTGCGCTGGCGCTGGTTCTGGCGCTGTTGATATTCTTACGTCACAAGGAAAACATCAAACGGTTGCTGGCGGGGGCGGAGCCGAAAATCGGCGCGAAGTCCTGATTGGCATAAAAACCTTGCCGCATTGGGAAACCTGACCTAAAACGTGTTCACAAAAACGTTATATCGGGGGATCTTACTATGAATATGGGCGCGGCGGTTCGCAGTTGCTTTGCTAAATATGTCACCTTTTCGGGGCGCGCTTTGCGGTCGGAATATTGGTGGTTCACACTTTTCAACCTGCTGATGTCAGTGGTTCTGAACATCGTTGATGCGGTGGTTTTCGGGTCTGGCGGTCAGGTCGCAATTCTGAGCGCGATTTACAGCCTCATAGTGCTGTTGCCCGCTATCTCGGTCATGGTGCGCCGTCTACATGATCACGGGCGGACCGGCTGGTGGTTTTTCATCATGCTCGTGCCGATGATCGGCATGTTGGTGCTGCTTTACTGGATGATCGTCAAAGGCTCGGACGAAGCCAATGATTATGGCCCGGTGCCCGGCTCTGAGGACGAGGCCGCACCGCAAGATAGCTTTGTTGACAGCCCGATTCCGACGGTTGATCGCGACTGACGCCGTTCCAATTGGCGAAAATATCCTCGCCGGAGGCTCGAAAAATATCAGTAGCTATAGTCCTGATAAATCCGGCTGAGATCGCCATTCCAGTCGGTGCGGTACTTGTTCAGCAACTCATCGGCGGGGCTTTGGCCATCGCTGATGCTTTCCTCAAGTGCGTTGAGAAAATGGGTTTCATCCGGCAGCAAACCGCCAACACCGCCCATGGCGCGGGCCTTGAGACCGGCGCTTGAAATCTCCAGAACTTCGGCGGCGAGATCGCGCATATTACGCCCGCCAACCTCGGAATGGATACCGCCGACCGAGGCCATTACCCGCCAGTTTTCGCGGGTCTCGGCGTCCCAGTCGCGGATAAGATCGCTTGCCGCATCAAGCGCTGACTGGTCATAAAGCAGGCCTACCCAGAAGGCGGGCAGCGCGCAGAGGCCGCGCCACTGGCCGCCGTCAGCACCGCGCATCTCCATATATTGTTTGATACGGGCCTCGGGGAAAATCGTGGTCAGATGGTCGGCCCAATCAGATAGCGTGGGCATTTCGCCGGGCAAGGCGGGCAGCTCGCCGCGCAGAAAATCGCGAAACGACTGGCCGAGCGCGTCGATATATTTGCCGTCGCGATAGACGAAATACATCGGCACATCGAGCGCATAGTCAACGTAGCGTTCAAACCCCATCCCGTCCTCAAACACGAACGGCAAGGTGCCGGTGCGGGCGGGGTCGAGATCGCGCCAGATGCGCGAGCGCCAGCTTTGGTGGCCATTGATTTTGCCCTCAAAGAACGGCGAGTTGGCAAACAGGGCCGTGGCCACGGGTTGCAGCGCGAGGGCGACACGGAATTTTTGCACCATGTCGGCCTCGGAACCAAAATCGAGGTTCACCTGCACGGTGCAGGTCCGGTACATCATCTGGGTGCCGTGGGTGCCGACTTTGCCCATATATCCGGTCATCAGACGATAGCGGCCCTTGGGCATCACCGGCATTTGCTCGTGGGTCCATTGGGGAGCGGCGCCGAGACCGATGAAGCCCGCGCCGATGAGGTCGGCGACCTCTTGCACCTCGACCAGATGGGTATTTACCTCGTCGCAGGTCTGGTGGATCGATTCCAGCGGGGCACCGGAAAGTTCGAGCTGCCCGCCCGGCTCAAGGCTGATATTCGCGCCGTCCTTGCTGAGGCCGATAATATTGCCCTCCTCCAGAACCGGCGACCAGCCAAAGCGGTGCTGCAGGCCTTCAAGCATGGCTTTGATCGAGCGGGGACCGTCGTAAGGCAGCGGTAAAAGCGTGTCTTTGCAATAGCCGAATTTCTCGTGTTCGGTGCCGATGCACCAGTCGGATTTCGGCTTGCAGCCTTCGGCCAGATATTGCGCCAGTTGGTCATGATGTTCGATCAAGCCGCCGCCGGATTGGGGTATGGACATGAGGGTGGTTCCTAAGCGTGGTCTGTTGTTTTGTTCGCGCTAGAAGCTCATCTCGGCGCGGTCAAGTCAAGGCACGAAATCCGGGTGGGCCGCGCCAGATGATCTCGCGGTCGGGCGAGGACGAGTTGATTGCGGCGATCAGTTTAGCGGGGTCCATGCCCGGCAGGATCGAAAATGCGTCGAACAGTTTTTCAGAGCCGGTGGCGGCAACGGGGATGAACAGAGTCGGGCCTTCGGATTGTTTGAGCATCCAGACGCGGCCATACTCAAGGGTGGTGCGCAACTCGAGTCGGGTCATGGCCTCGATATCGACCGACGCGCCGCCGTTGGCGGTTAGAAATCTGATCTGGCGTTCTGTGACCTCGACCAAGCCCGGACCGATTTGACGGCCCGAGAACCGCGAGCGCTGGAAGCTGGCCCAAAACAGGGCCACGCCGATCAACAACAGGATCACACCGATGGATTGGGTCAGCCAGTTATAGTGCTGCACGCCGCGCCAGATGGTGATTGCGCCGATGCTGGCCAATGTGCCAGCCGCGAGAGTTTCGCCCCAGCGGCTCAGCCATATGCGTAATTCCGGTCGGATCAGGTTCATTGCCAGTCTCCGAGTGTGAGTTGCCACAGGGTTAAAGCCGCCACGACCGCGGTGTCGGCGCGCAAAATTCGTGGGCCTAAGCTGACGGGCGAGACGAAATCAAGCGCGCGCAGGCGGGATTGCTCGGCAGGGGAAAAGCCGCCTTCGGGGCCGATCAGGATTGCCCATTTGGTTTTATTGGCTTGTGCGGTGAGGGTCGCGCGCGCGCCGACGAGGCTCTCGTCGCAGAACATGATTTGGCGATCTTTGGGCCAATTTCGCAACGCATCACCGAGTTTTTGCAAGGGGGAGACCTTGGGGACGAACACGCCGCCGCATTGCTCGGCGGCCTCAACCGCGTGGGCCTGCAAGCGGTCTTGGCGGATGCGCTCGGCATTGGTGAAATCGGTCTGGACCGGCAAGATTTGGCGCGCGCCCATCTCGGCGGCTTTTTCGACGATAAAGTCGGTGCGGGCCTTTTTGATCGGGGCGAACAGGAGCCAGATGTCTGGCGGCTCGGTTTGCGGGCTGGTCTGGCTTAAAGCGGTCAACTGGCCTGTGCGTTTGGAGGCGTTGGTGACCTCGGCCAACCACGCGCCGTCGATGCCATTAAACACCGTCAGGCGGTCACCGATGCTCAGGCGCATCACCGAAAACAAGTAATTGGCCTGATCGCGGTTCAATTCAACGCATTGCGCCACCCCCAACGGAGCGTTTAGATAGAGCCTGATTTTCGTCTGTTTGCCAACCATAGGCCCATAGTTATGACCACAGATCGCCAAATACCAGAGCCTGCTCGCAACGGCGAGACTGAAGCCAGTGTTGAAGGTCGCGTGGCCGACGCGACGCGACTGAACTGGGTCGATCGGTTTTGTCCGCACTGGTCGCGACCCTATTTGCGGCTGTCGCGCGCGGATCGACCTGCGGGGACGTGGTTGTTGTTGCTGCCGTGTTGGTGGGGGCTGGGGCTGGCGATTGCGGCGGATGTGAATGGGCCGCGCTGGGAGGATGCGTGGATATTGGTGGCGATGGCGCTGGGCGCGTTTTTGATGCGCGGGGCGGGCTGTACGTGGAACGACATTTCGGATCGAAACATTGACGGCAAAGTTGCGCGCACCCGCTCGCGGCCTTTGCCGTCGGGGCAAGTGACCACACGGCAAGCGGCGGGCTGGATGGTGGCGCAGGCATTGCTGGCGTTTGCGATATTGCTGACGCTGAACAGCGCAGCGGTCGCGCTGGGCATTCTCGCGCTGCTGCCAGTAGTGATTTATCCGTTTGCCAAGCGGTTCACATGGTGGCCACAGGTGTTTTTGGGGATCGCGTTTAATTGGGGCGCGTTGCTTGGATGGGCGGCGCATGATGGCGCATTTGGCTGGCCTGCCGTGCTGCTTTATTTGGGCGGGATCAGCTGGACGCTGTTTTACGACACCATCTATGCCCATCAGGATCGCGATGATGATGCGCTGATCGGGGTGAAATCGACCGCGCGGTTGTTTGGCGACAACACCAGCGCGTGGCTGCGCGGGTTTTTCGCATTGTCGGTGGTATTGATGGGCGCGGCAGTGATTTTGGCGTTGGCGGCGAGCGCGAGCTTGGCGGCGATTCTGATCGCATTGCTCGGAGTGTGGGCATTTGGCTGGCACCTTGCATGGCAGCTTCGCCGCCTTGACATCAACAATCCCGAGACTTGCCTGAGACTGTTTCGCGCCAACCGGGAGGCTGGGCTGATTCCCGCTGTCTTTTTCGCGATTGCGATAATAGTTTGATTGATCGGAGTGGGCGCAGGCGTTAAGAGTTTCGGACACGCAACGGAGCCTCCCAAACATATGCAGAGACTGGCCCTTTTTATCGGTGCTTTGGCAATCGCGCTTGCGGGTGGCCTTGCCTATCTTGGTGCAAACCTGATGGTTGATTATGTGGAGCGCGCCACAACCCAGAAAATCGACGACGCGTTGCAGCTTGAAGGGATCGACTGGGTCTCGGTGCGGGCGGATGGATTGCGGTTGGTGGTTTCGGGTCCGGCCCCGGACGAGGCCAGCCGGTTCAAAACATTATCAATTGCCAAATCGCTGATCAGTGCCGCGCGGGTGGTTGATCTGATCAAAGTGGTTAATCCTGACGATTTGCGCGCGCCCAAATTCTCACTCGAGCTGTTGCGAAATGACGACGGAATTTCTTTGATCGGGCTGATCCCTGAGAGTATGGGGCGCTCTTATGTGCTGGATTCAATCGGCTCAGAGCATGACAAAGCCTCGGTGACGGATATGCTGGAAACCGCCGATTACGCGCAGCCCGAGGGCTGGAAGGCGGCGGTGGATTTCGCGTTGGCGAGCTTGCGTGAATTGCCACGCTCCAAGATTTCGGTCACGGCGTTGAAGGTCGAGATCACCGCGATCACCGACAGTCGCGAAGAAAAACAGGCGATTGAGGCGCAGCTTGAAAAGGATCGCCCCGGCAAGACCACGCTGGTTTTGCGCATCAATGCCCCGCGTCCGGTGATCACGCCGTTCAGTTTGAGGCTGATCAAGGACGAGCTTGGCACGCGGTTTGACAGCTGCTCGGGCGACAATGCGGCGACAGTCTCCAAGATTTTAAGTGCGGCGCGCGCCATTGGCCTTGAAGGGGCCGGGCAATGCGCAATCGGGCTTGGGGCGCCCTCGCCCAGATGGGGCGATGCGGTCGAAGTCGCGATCAAGGCCTTGGGCGAACTGGGCGGTGGCGGTCTGACGTTTTCGGATGCGGATATCACGCTGGTCGCGCCCGATACCCTTGCCAAGGCCGATTTTGACCGGATCATCTATGATCTGGAGCAAGCGCTGCCGGATGTGTTTTCGGTGCGTGCAGTTTTGCCGCCCAAGCCAGTGGTCGAGGGGCAAAAGGCGGCGGTCGAGGTCAAGGAGTTTCTGGCGACCAAAAGCCCCGAGAATCTGGTTCAACTGCGTGGACGACTGCGCGACGAACGCACCAAGACCTCTGTGAATATATTCGCCAAGTCGTTGTTTGGCGGGGAAAATGTTAATGACACCACCCGGCTTGATCCATCATTGCCCGACGGCTGGCCCTTGCGGGTTCTGGCCGGATTAGAGGCGCTCGATCTGTTGCGCAACGGCGTGCTGGTGGTGCATCCCGATATGCTGACACTGCGCGGCATTGCTGATCGGCCCGAGGCCAAGACCGAAATCACCCAGTTGCTGTCGACCAAAATCGGCGATGCGGCGCGCTATAAGATCAGCGTGACCTATGACGAGGCGCTGAATAAAACCGTGGTGCCGCCCACGCCGCAGGAATGTGTGGACAGGATCAACGCCATCCTTGCGCAGGGGCAGATCACCTTTGCTCCGTCCTCGACCTCTATTGATATTGCCGGAATTAAGGTGGTCGAAAAGATCGCCGAGGCCATGACCGATTGCACCGATGTACCCATGGAAATTGGCGGCTATACCGACAGTCAGGGCCGTGAAACCATGAACCAGACCCTCAGCCAGTCGCGCGCCGAATCGGTGCTTGATATGCTGCTGAGCCTCGAGGTTCTGACCACAAATCTAAGCGCCAAGGGTTACGGCGAAGCCCAGCCCATCGCCGATAACAAAACCGAAGAGGGGCGTAAGGCCAACCGACGGATTGCGTTCAGGCTGGTGGGGGCTGACGCAGCACCTGTGGATGGCGCGCAACAGGCCGCGGATGGCACGGTGGATGGCGCGGCCGCTGATCCGGCGCATAAGGACGAGGCCGCACCGACCGGCAAAACCAAAAAGGATGCAAAACATGGGCAGAACTGAGCTTGTATTGATCACGGCGCTGATCCTGTTTGGGGCTTTTCTTCTGGGCTGGGCCGGACATTGGGTATTTCGGCGCTTTAACCGGATCGACACGGCCAATGTGGCCGAGCTTGACCATATGGCCAGCGCGCTGCACGAGGCCGAGGAAACCCGCGACGATGCGATCAGCTATATGCAGTCGCGCGAGGCGGAGCTGTCGGGCAAGCTCGGGCAAACCCAAGCCGAGCTGGAAGCGGCGATGGAAGGGCTGGGCGTTGCCCGGTGCGAGGCCGAGGAGCTGCGCGCCTATATCGAGGAAACCTCTTAAGGCCAAAATCCCTTGGGGACTGAGCCCGTAATGCGGCGAGAACACCCCACAACTTTAAGACCGTCTGGACCTGCCGCAGGCCGGTCCGCGCCCGATCCTCAGCAGGCCGGTCCGCGCCCGATCCTCAGCGCGCGTTCAACAGGCCTACCAGCGTTTGAGCGCATCCTCGTCTTTGATCGCACTCTCAACCCAGTTTTCGCCTGAGGCTGTCACCTCTTTTTTCCAGAACGGCGCGCGGGATTTCAGGTAGTCCATCAGGAATTCAGCCGCCTGAAACGCCGCTTGGCGGTGGGGGGCTGCCGTGGCGACCATCATGATTTGCGCGCCCGGCACCAAACGGCCAAAGCGGTGGATGATCAAACAATCGCTGAGCGGCCAGCGGGTGCGGGCCTCGGCCTCTATCGCCTCAAGGGCTTGGGTGGTCATGGCGGGGTAATGCTCGACCTCCATATAAACCAGACCGCCTTCGGGCAGGTCGCGAACCAGTCCGGTGAAGGTGACAATTGCGCCCGCTCCCTGGCCGAATGTGGCCAGCTCAAGCGCGAGATCAAACGGCTCTGCCTCTACGCGCACGGTCATCTCAGCCGCCGGTCATGGGCGGGAAGAACGCCACTTCGCGCACGCCTTCAAGTGGCGCATCAAGCTCGACCAGAGTTTGATCCACGGCAACTCGGATCGCGTCGAGATCGGAAAATGCCAGCGCGTAACGGTCCTCGCGCTCACGAAGCTGGTCGATCAGCCCGGACACGGTGACGGCGGCGGTGTCAACGCGCTCTTTGGGCAGGCCGATCCGCTCGCGCACCCAGGCGAAATAGACCAGATCGAGGGTCACGATTTGCTGTCCCGGATCAGCGGCAGCGCTTTGAGGAAATAGTCTATTCCGGTCCACAATGTCATGGTCGCGGCGAGCCACAGCAGGCCGAAACCGATGTTATAGGTATAGACCCAGCCAGCGTATTTCCAGCGCAGGCCGAACTCGTCCGGCTCGATCCCCTTTAGAACATCAGCCACGAAGCTGCGCTCCATCGCAAAGGATAAAACCACCAGATAGTTTTCGAATAAAAAGAACACAATCAAGGTGATAATCGCCAGCATCTGGATGGCGGTCTTCCATTTGGCCAGACCTGTCACCGCCAGATCGGTGGCACCCGTGCTAACAAACTCACGCAGGCCCGAGACGAAAATCTCGCGGAAGATGATGATCATGATCGGGGTTACCAATATCCAGTCGCCGATCAGAAAGTTGGTTTCGGCGGGAAAAACGATGGTGCGATTACCTTGCAGCAGCAAGATCATCAGCATCACCAGCGCCAGAATGGTCATGGCTTTGTCGGCGATCGGGTCCATCATGCGGCCAAACTTGCTGACCTGCTTCCAGCGGCGCGCGAGATAGCCGTCAAGATAGTCGCTGAAGGCGGCGGTGACAAACAGCACAAGTGCTGCCCAGTCCGAGAACGGGCGCGGGAATAGCTCGTAAATCGCCACAAAGGCAGGTGCTGCAAGCAGGCGATAGATGGTCAGAGCGTTGGGAATGGATTTGCGCATGTCGGGGTCCGTTTCATAAATATTTACGCCGAAACTAACCTGTCAGCCTCGCGCATGGAAGTAGTCATGTATGGTTTCAGCCAAAGTGTTGGAAATACCATGAACCGACCGAAGATCGTGCAAACCAGCCCGTGAAACCGCCTTGGCCGACCCAAAATGCGCAAGCAATGCACGTTTGCGTGTGGAGCCGACGCCCGGCACGTCGTCAAGCGGGGTTGCGCCCATGGCTTTGGCGCGTTTTTGGCGATGCGCGCCGATGGCAAAACGGTGGACCTCGTCGCGCAGGCGCTGGATGAAATAAAGCACGGGGTCGTTGTGGCGCAAGGCGAAGGGGCGCTGGCGGGGGCGGTAGAACTCCTCTTTGCCGGCGTCGCGATCCTCGCCTTTGGCCACGCCGATGAACGGCACATCCGTGATGCCAAGCTCGGCCATGATCGCGGCCACGGCCGAGACCTGCCCTGCCCCGCCGTCGATCAGCAACAGGTCCGGCCAGTTTTCGCTTTTGCGGTCGGGGTCCTCTTTGAGCAGGCGTTTGAAGCGGCGCGACATCACCTCTTTCATCATGCCGAAATCATCGCCCGGCGTGATATCCTCGCCTTTGATGTTAAACTTGCGATAGGCGGATTTGATGAAACCTTCGGGTCCGGCGACGATCATCGCCCCGACCGCATGCGCACCCTGAATGTGGGAGTTGTCGTAAACCTCGATCCGGGTCGGCGGAGCCGCAAGATTTAGGGTTTCGCCAAGCGCGCTGAGCAATTTGGCCTGTGCTGTGGTCTCGGCCAGACGGCGGGCGAGGGATTCGCGGGCGTTGCGATGGGCGTTCTCGACCAGCTCGGCCTTTTCTCCGCGAACCGGCACCAAGAGGGTGACTTTGCGGCCAAGCTTCTCGCTGAGGGCCTGCTGCATCAGATCGGGGTTTTCGATCTGGTTTGACAGCAAGATCATGCGCGGCGGCGGGCGGTTTGAATAGAACTGGCCCAGAAATGCCTCGAGTAATTCCGGCGCATCGGCACCTGATCCGGTGCGGGGAAAATAGGCGCGATTGCCCCAGTTTTGGTGAGCACGGATGAAAAATACCTGAACGCAAGCCTGGCCGCCCTCTTGATGCAGGGCGACGATATCGGCCTCGGCAACACCTTGGGGATTGATGCCTTGGGAGGATTGGACTTGGGTCAGGGCGCGGATGCGGTCGCGTAAAGCGGCGGCGCGCTCAAACTCCATCGCCTCGCTGGCGGCAGCCATTTTGGCGGCGAGATCACCTTGTATTTTGGTGGTGCGACCGGCGAGGAAACTGGTCGCGTCATCAACCAACACGTTGTAATCATGAAGGCTTATCCGTCCAACACAGGGCGCACAGCAGCGCGATATCTGGTAAAGGAGGCACGGCCTTGTGCGCCCGGAAAACACCGCGTCAGTGCAACTTCTGAGCAAAAAAACCCGCTGCAACTGGTTAAGCGTGCGGTTGACGGCGGTGGCCGAGGCGAAGGGACCGTAGTAATCACCCGCCTCGCTACGCTTGCCGCGATGCTTTTTGATCTGGGAAAACTCATGGCTACGCGAGACGAGAATGTTGGGAAAACTTTTGTCGTCGCGCAGCAGCACATTATAGCGGGGCTTGAGCTGTTTGATCAGGTTTTGCTCAAGTAGCAGCGCCTCGGTTTCGGTCTTGGTGGTCAGAAACATCATCGAGGTGGTGGCCGAGATCATCCGAGCGATGCGGGCGGTGTGGCCGGTCGGTTTGGCGTAGTTTGACACACGTTTCTTGAGGGCGCGCGCCTTGCCCACATAAAGAACCATGCCTTTCTCGTCGAGCATGCGGTAAACGCCGGGGGAGTTGTCGAGGGTTTTGAGGTAGGCGTGCACACAATCATGACCGATCAGGCGCGCGCCATTGTCAGGGGTCGTGCCTTCTTCGTCATAGTTCGAGCTGTCGCTTGGGTCGGTCATCGCGGTCCAGTATATGTGATTCTTTGAATGCTGTTCTCTATTTACCGTGTTATTTCAAGGAAAATTCTGTCCACTATTTCTGTGGATAAGTCTGGGGAGAAGTTATCCCGTTGGCAAATTTATCCTTTCATTCGGTCGATTTCGTCGGTTTGCCCAATTATTAGGCGCTTTTGTAAGCGATTGAAATCATGGGATAAAAATATTTGTACAGGCAAGCAACTGAAATCATTAACAAATATGTAACGCTTTGGTAACGGGAATGCGACTGGTGGACAAAACGCCGCCTCATCTGCGCGCGAGCCGGGCAGCATGGCTACTCCAAGCCCAGAACGTCGGGGGTCTGCCAGCCCAGATGTTGACCGGCATCAATGCACAATAGCTGCCCGGTCAGGGCTGGCGCGGCGAGAATATATCTCATGGCAGCGACGATATCCTCGGGGTTGCTGCCTCGTCTTAGCACAGTCGCCTGTCGCTGGTTTTGGAAATGCTCGTCCGACTGGCGCGCGCCTTGCAAGGTGGGGCCGGGCCCGATAGCGTTGACGCGAATTTGTGGGGCCAGCGCGCGGGCGGAGGTTTGAGTGAGCGCCCATAAGCCCATCTTGGCGAGGGTGTAGGTCATGAATTCAGGGGTCAGTTTGCGCACGCGCTGGTCGATCATGTTGATGATGACGGCGCTGGCGAGCGGCTCGCCTTGGCTGTCGGCGGTGGTTGGCGGGGCTTGGCGGGCGAAGTTTTGGGTGAGGACGAAGGGGGCGCGCAGGTTACTTTCCATATGCCGGTCCCAGCTTTGGCGGGTGGCGGTTTGGATGTCGTCATATTCAAACACCGAGGCGTTATTTATCAACACGCTCAATGGCTTGCCGAGCTTCTCGGTGGCGCGGGCAATCAGGTTCTGGCTTTCCTCTTCGACCAGAAGATCGGCCTGCAAGGTGATGACATTCACGCCGAGGGCCTTGATTTGGGCGGCGGTCTCATGGGCTTCTTCGTCGGCACCAATGTAATGGAGAGCGATGTCATAGCCTTGGCGCGCCAACTCGAGCACCATGGCGCGGCCCAGACGGCGTGCCCCTCCGGTGACCAGTGCGGCGGTGCTATTCATCGGCTCTCCCTTTCAATTCAGGCCAGCAAAACCGAGAGGTAGAGGATATATAATCCGGTCAGCGCCGCCCCCCAAATCCGGGTGATGTTGAGCCGCCAAAACACAAATGGCAGTAGCAATAAGCTTGATCCAAGCATGACCCAGAGGTCAAAGCTCAAAATCTCGGGCGGAACCTGCAATGGGCCAAAAAAGCTGGTAATACCCATAATTCCCAGCAAATTGAATATGTTAGAGCCAATGGCATTACCAAGCGCCACATCGCCATGCTTGCGAAGAGCGGCCATGACGGTGGTTGAAAGCTCGGGCAAAGACGTGCCAAACGCCACCAGAGTAAGCCCGATCACGCTCTCGCTGACGCCCCAGACGCGCGCAAGGCCAAGCGCGCCCTCGATCAGGATTTGCGCGCCAAGCGGCAGGCCGATCAGGCCGAGAACGAGGTAGAGCGCGATCTTCCATTTCGGCATGGTGGGGTCGGCCTCGTCGATATCCGTAGGCTCGCCCACCCGTTCGCATTTATTGTTGCGGCGATGACGCTGGGCGGTCAGAAAGCTCTCGGTCAGGATCGACCCCATCAGCGCCAGCAGGATCACCCCGTGCCAAATGCCAATCGGTCCCATAAAACACAGAGCGATGAAAATGACGGTGGCACCGATCATGAAGGCATAGTTCTTGCGGCTGTCGCATTTGGAGGTATTGATCCCCGCGAGCAGTGCCGGGATGCCCAGCACCATCAGGATATTGGCGGTGTTGGAGCCCACAACATTGCCGATCGCCAGCGCCGGTGCGCCGTTTAATGCGGCCTTGATAGCGATTAAAAGCTCGGGAGCGGAGGTGCCAAACGCCACCACGGTCAGGCTGATGATCAGGGCCGGAACCCCGAGGCGCAGGCCAAGATTGACCGCCCCACGCACCAGCGCATCGCCTGCAAGCAACAAAAGAACGAGGCCGGTTACTACAAATACTATGTTCATCCGGCCCTGCTTTTCATGCTTGCATCCTTAGAGTTAGCGATGCTTTTCGCAGGCACAAGGCCCCTTACCTAGAATATAGCTTCCGCATTTCGGACATTTGCGGGCGTCGAGCTTTTTATCCCGTTTGAGCGGGTTGTTGATTTTGGGCGCGCGCAGGCGGCCAAACATGGCCAGTACCATCATTCCGATCAGAAACAGCAATACGATTTTGATGATCACCGCGACAATCCAAACTGCGCCCAGAGCGCGTTATCCTCAATATCCCGCCCGACTGCGCCAAGGGTCTCGGCGGCGATCTGGCTGCTGAAACGGCGCAGGATCGATTTCTTTTGGCCCAGAACCGAGAATTTGGTTTTGTCGCCAAACAAGCCCTTCATGGTCGGCACCAGGTGGCCAATCCCATCGGCAAGGCCAAGGTTGATCGCGCTCTCGCCGAGCCAGAACTCGCCGCTGAACAGGTCTTGGTCCTCGCTCAGACGGCTGCCGCGACGGGCTTTGACATGAGCGATGAAGGCGTCGTGAATTTGTTTTTGCAACGCTTTGAGGCGCTTGATATCGCCGGGACGCTCGGGGCGGAAGGGGTCGAGCATGGATTTGTCTTTGCCTGCGGTATGAACGCGGCGCTCAACTCCGTGACGGGCCAGAAGCTCGGTAAAGCCAAACGACGACGAGATCACACCGATGGAGCCAACGATGGAGGACGCGTCGATATAAATCTCGTCCAAGCCAGCCAGTACCCGCCCGAGGCGGCGACATCCTCGACGAAGGCGTAGACCGGAATGTCTTTTTCCTCGGCCAGACGGCGAATGCGCGCGGCGATCAGCGAAGATTGCACCGGCGAGCCACCGGGCGAATTGATCAGCAAAGCCACGGCAGTCGGTTTTTTTCGGCTGAACGCGCGCTCGATCAATGAGGCGAGGCCTGCGTCATTAAGGTTGCTTGAGCCAAAACGCCCGCCACTGGCGATGGTGCCGCTCAGGCGCAGGACGTTGACGCGAGGGGGGTGTTTTACGAAGGGAAGCTTGTTGATCATAGCATTGGATTTAGGGGCTTGCCCCTGCAAGAACAAGGCGAAAGGTGGTGCGAGGCGCGCTCAAATCGGCAGGCAGGCGGGTGCTTGGCCACAATCTTGGCACATGTTGCCGACAAAACGCGACGTCAAACATATTCGAGGTGTCGATTTAGCGCTACCGCTGCCCCCGTGTTTTCAGTAAATCGGAGCAGACGATTCGTACCAAATGCCCTGCCAAACGGGGCGTTCTAATCAGGAGAGACGCGAAATGAAGGTGCTTGTACCTGTCAAACGCGTGATCGATTACAACGTGAAAGTCCGCGTGAAAGCGGATGGAAGCGGCGTCGATCTCGCCAATGTTAAGATGTCCATGAACCCGTTTGACGAGATTGCGGTTGAAGAGGCTATCCGGCTGAGAGAAGCGGGTAAGGTCTCGGAGATCATCGCGGTCTCTATTGGCGTCAAGCAGGCGCAGGAAACTTTGCGCACGGCGCTGGCGATGGGTGCTGATCGGGCGATTTTGATCGAGGCGGCTGAGGATGTTCACACCGATATAGAGCCATTGGCGGTGGCTAAGCTGTTGAAAGCAGTGGTGGATGAAGAGGCCCCCGGTTTGGTTTTATGCGGCAAGCAGGCGATTGATAATGACATGAACGCCACCGGTCAGATGCTGGCGGCGTTGCTGGGTTGGTCGCAGGGGACGTTTGCCTCGGAACTCGATATCGACGGCGATGATGCGGTCGTGACACGCGAGGTCGATGGCGGTTTGCAGACCATCAAGGTCAAGATGCCGACCATTGTTACCGTGGATCTGCGCCTCAATGAACCGCGCTATGCCAGCCTGCCCAATATCATGAAAGCCAAGCGAAAACAGATGGATATGAAGACGGCGGCGGATTACGGCGTTGACGTCACGCCGCGTCTGGAGATCATTTCGACCACCGAACCAAGCACGCGTGCGGCCGGGGTTATCGTGGCCGATGTGGCCGAACTGGTGAGCAAACTCAGAGACGAAGCGGGGGTGATCTGATGGCTGTATTATTACTTGCAGAGGTTCTTGGCGGCGAAATTTCCGTCGATCAGACCGCGAAAACGCTGAGTGCGGTGGCGTCGCTTGGCGATGTGACGGTGCTTTGCGCCTCAAGCGGATGCGCGGATGCGGCGGCTCAGGCGGCCAAGTTGGCCGGGGTTTCAAAGGTGCTTTGCGCCGATGATGCCGCTTATGGCAATGGCTTGGCCGAGCCGATTGGCGATTTGATTGTCAGCCTTGCCAGTGAGTATGAGCATATCGTGGCACCCGCAACTTCGGCGGCGAAAAACATCCTGCCACGGGTTGCGGCGCTGCTTGATGTGATGGTGATTTCCGATGTGACGGCGGTGGTTGATGCCGAGACATTTGAGCGGCCGATTTACGCAGGCAACGGCATTCAGACGGTGAAATCCGGCGATAAGATCAAGGTTGTGACCATTCGCACCGCCGGGTTTGACGTAGCAGGCGAAGGCGGGGCGGCGAGCGTCGAGACCATCGCGGCGGCGACTGATCCGGGCCTGTCGGCTTGGGTTGAGGATAAGGTTCAGGCCAGTGACCGGCCTGAATTGACCTCGGCCAAGATCGTGGTTTCCGGCGGGCGCGGCGTTGGTTCGGAGGAGAGCTTTGCGATTATTGAGGCCCTCGCCGACAAGCTCGGTGCGGCTGTTGGCGCCTCGCGTGCGGCGGTTGATTCGGGCTTTGCCCCCAATGATTGGCAGGTTGGGCAAACCGGCAAAGTGGTGGCGCCTGACCTTTATATCGCTTGCGGTATTTCCGGCGCGATCCAGCATTTGGCGGGGATGAAGGACAGCAAAGTGATCGTGGCGATCAACAAGGACGAGGAGGCGCCGATTTTTCAGGTGGCCGACTATGGTCTTGTCGCCGATCTGTTTGATGCGGTGCCGGCCTTGACCGAGGCCTTGTCTTAAAGGGCTTGTCACGAGGTAAACGAATGTAAAAAAGCTCGCCGTCGATGGCGGGCTTTTTTGGTTTATTTCATCGCGCTCAGGGCCTCGTACAACTGGTGCGCAACTTGTTGATGAAAGGCCGGACCGGGCATTTTTTCGGCGGCACCCGCATCGCCTTCACACAAAATCATTCCGTCACTCGAGGCGGCAGTCGCCTCTGGTTTGGCAATACACTCAATGACTTGAGTTACCAGCGGGCTGATTTCATCAATCATCTGCTGATCCACAAATAGCGGGTCTGGGCCAAGATCGGCGGTGCGCTCGCGGGGAGGATGCTCGGCTGGCTCCGATGGAGGAGCGTTTGACATCCAGAGCAAAATCGTGCGCCCTTCGATTGTCTCGAGCAGAGATTTCATACGATACGTCCACGCGGATTTCAGCTCGTCAACCACGATTGAGAACTTGACCGCGTCAGCCTCTGCCAATGTTTGCAGCAGGTGGCGGGTAAAGTGAATATCGGAAAAATCCACCTCGCGGTAAAGCGTAGACAGCATTTTTGACGGCTTGATGAAGCGGTCATTGCGTCGGGGATGCACCAGATAGAACCGGTTTGACAGATTATGCGCGCCCATAACCGCAATCACAGAAGCGCGGGCATCCGCGCAGGCCAGCAGGATCGACGGGTCTTTAAGATACATCTCGACCCCGGCATTAAGAGCTGCAAGATTGGCACAAGGCATGTCGAGCGCTTGCTGCAAAAGCTGCGTGAACGGGTGCGGCACGAACTTGCCATAGGTCTCGGTCGAGCCAAGAAAGACAAAATGCGGCTGCGTAAAATTAGGCATTGGCCCGCGAAATAGGTTTTTCGACCTGCCGTAGCGATAAAGACAATAGTCCAACGTTCCACGCGTAATACGATCGTATTTCATGTTCTCACCCCAATAGTTTTAGTCACCCGGGGACAGAGTCGCGCAAAGATGTTGCTAAAGTGCTAAAGGTAAAAATTGATCTAATTATTGATCCGGTTTCGTCGGCGACATTGCGCTTGCCACCGCCCGTCAGCGAGGCATAAAGTGCCGCAAAAAGCCCCTGCCTCTGGTGGGTTTCTGAAAGGATCAGGCATGAATATTTCCAAAGTTGGTATCGTCGGCGCCGGACAAATGGGCAACGGGATCGCCCATGTTTTCGCACTCGCCGGGTTTGAGGTGATGCTGAACGATATCTCCGAGGATGCGCTGGCCGCAGCGGTTGACAAGATCAAAGGCAACCTGACCCGGCAGGTCTCGCGGGGGAAAATCTCCGACGAAGGCATGCGGGCGGGGCTGGCCAACATTCGCACCACGGCGAGCCTGCCCGACCTTGGCGCTTGCGATCTGGTGATTGAGGCGGCGACGGAGCGTGAGACCATCAAGCAGGCGATATTCGAGGATCTGATCCCGCATCTGTCGCCAGAGACGATTTTGGCGTCAAACACCTCGTCTATTTCCATCACCCGACTGGCCTCGCGCACGGATCGGCCGGAAAAATTCATGGGCGTGCATTTCATGAATCCGGTGCCGGTGATGGAACTGGTCGAGCTTATTCGCGGCATTGCCACCGATGAGGCGACATTTGCGGCGCTGCATGAAGTGGTCAAGCAGCTGGGTAAAACCGCCACCTCCGCCGAAGATTTTCCGGCTTTTATCGTCAATCGCATCCTGATGCCGATGATCAACGAGGCGATTTACACGCTTTATGAGGGGATCGGCTCGGTCAAAGGGATCGACACCTCGATGAAGCTCGGCGCACACCACCCGATGGGACCGCTGGAGTTGGCGGATTTCATCGGTCTGGACACCTGTTTGGCGATCATGAATGTGTTGCATGAGGGGCTGGCCGACACCAAATATCGCCCCTGCCCCTTGCTGACGAAATATGTCGAGGCGGGCTGGTTCGGGCGCAAAGTCGGGCGTGGTTTTTACGATTATCGCGGCGAGACACCGGTGCCGACGCGCTAAACTAGGGTCGAGACTCAATCAGGACCACCATAGTATGATTGCAGCGATTTCGACGGTTGAGCGGAAGTTTCGGAGTAGTTTGTCGTATCGGGTTGCAATGCGGCGATGGTCCTTGAGGCTGCAAAAAGCCCGCTCGATCATGTTTCTGTCGCGATAGGCAATCACATCATACGGGATGGCGCGCTTTCGGGATCGGGTCGAAGGAATGACCGGCTCGGTTCCGCGCGCCTTGAGAGCGTCGCGCAGGCTGTTGGCGTCATAGCCCTTGTCGGCGAGCAATCGTGCAAACGGTTGCCGACCGGTCAGGATCAACGGCGCCACCGAAATGTCAGCGATGTTGCCCGGCGTAAACAGAAGCGCCACGGCACGTCCGCAACCATCTGTTAAGGCGTGGATTTTCGTTGTCGGACCACCACGCGAGCGTCCGATACCCTGTGTTTTTGCCCCCCTTTTCCGCCATGGGCCGAGCGATGGGCGCGAACCGCCGAGGAATCAATGCTCAGGTCATCGGGAATACCCCCACGCGCCACAAGCACATCAAAAATATGATGCCAGAAACCGCGTCTGCTCCACCGGTTGAAACGATTGTAGATCGTCGTTGGCGGACCATAGATTGCAGGGCAATCCTGCCAGCGGCAACCGGACTTGAGAACGCGAACAATCCCGCTGATAACCCTCCTGTCATCCACCCGCCGTGCGCCGGGGGGATT
>JAADIJ010000171.1 GCA_013151335.1 Alphaproteobacteria bacterium
CACAAACAGTTTGAGTCTCGCGCCACTTCGCATTGGAAAACCGTGGCTATACCATTGTTTTTTAACGATTGCCCTTGCCAACGGATACCCAAGAAAAATCCTTACCCACAATTGATGCGGACTTGCATTATCCTGCCTGCAGCTTCAGACTCGAAGCTCACGCATCATGGGAGGAATTCATGCGTTATCTAACAACTGCTGCGGTATCGGCCGCACTGATCTTAAGTGGCACCAGCGTATTTGCGGCTGCCGACGATTGTGATGACGGTGAGATTGTCATCAAATTCAGCCATGTCACCAACACTGACAAGCATCCAAAAGGCATCGCAGCAACGCTCCTTGCGGAACGCGTCAATGCGGAAATGAATGGTGTGGCATGTATGGAGGTTTTCCCAAACTCAACGCTCTACACCGATGAGAAAGCGCTCGAAGCCCTGCTGACCGGGGAAATCCAACTTGCCGCGCCTTCATTGTCGCTTTTCGAACCTTTCACCAAGCAGTTCCGCCTCTTTGATCTGCCCTTCATGTTCAAAGATATTAATGCTGTGGACACCTTCCAAGGCTCCGAAGCGGGCCAGGCACTTAAAGACTCCATGCAGCGGCGTGGTGTGCAGGGCCTTCAGTTCTGGCACAATGGCATGAAGCAAATGTCGGCAAACGTACCACTGATTGCGCCGTCCGATGCTGAAGGCCTGAAATTCCGCGTGCAGCCGTCTGATGTGCTGGTGGCACAAATGGAGGCCATTGGTGGTGCACCCCAAAAGATGGCTTTTGCTGAGGTCTACGGTGCGCTTCAACAGGGCGTTGTGGACGGGCAAGAAAACACCTGGTCCAACATTTTTGGCCGGAAGTTCTTCGAGGTTCAGGACGGTGTGACCGAAACCAATCACGGCATAATCGACTATCTGGTCATAACCAGTGTAGATTGGCTTGGCTCTCTTGAGCCTGAAGTGCGTGACCAATTCCTGACAATCCTTGCGGAAGTGACGGAAACACGCAACTCGGCAGCCACGAGCGTCAACGAAGAGGCCAAGCAGGCCATCATCGACGCAGGCGGGGTCGTGCGCAGCTTGACACCTGAGCAGCGTCAGCTCTGGGTTGATGCGATGAAGCCTGTTTGGGCGATGTTCGAAGCTGATGTTGGGATCGAGAACATCGAAGCAGCTCAGGCAATTAACGCCGCAAACTAGGCGACACTTCATATACATCCAATGAGGTCCGGCGCACTCCGATATAGGGTGCCGGGCCTCGTCAAATGCGCAGACCCAGGGCAGGAACGGATAAATGCAGAGCAAACCGCCGGGATTTATAGATGTGCTGGAGGAGAATGTCATGGCGGGAATTCTGGGCATCATGACCTTGCTCACTTTCGCCAATGTCGTCACGCGCTACATTTTCAACTTCAACATCCTGTGGGCTCTGGAAGTTACGGTCTTCATGTTTGCATGGCTGGTGATCCTTGGATCATCTTATGCTCTGAAGAAGTCAGCACATTTGGGCGTCGACGCAATCATTAACCTTCTGCCCACCGGCCCCCGTCGCATCGTGGGGCTTATTGCGGGGGGCGTTGTCATCGCGTTCAGTTTTCTGATGTTCAAAGGCGCTTGGGATTTCTGGGCGAATTTTGCCGAATTGCCCGCGACTGAGGGGCGGTGGTTCCCGCTTGGCTTTGAGGACGAGTTCCGGGGAAGAGGGTGGTATGAAACCACCAGCACGCCAATCCCGGGATTCATGCGGTTTCTCGAAGACGTCTTCAACAATGGCGAGCCTTACGAGAAAATGCCACGCCTTGTGCCCTATCTTGTTTTGCCTGTCGGCATGGGGCTGCTGTTTTTGCGCGCAGTTCAGGCATTTTGGAGGCTTTGGACCGGACAAACCGACCGGCTGATCGTTAGTCACGAAGTCGAGGAAGATATCGCTCAAATCGCTTCTTTAGAAGATCGGAACTAAGCCATAGAAGTCGTCATACTCTTTAGCCTTATCATCGGCTTCATGTTGATAGGCGTGCCGATTGCCTTTTCTTTGGGCCTGTCATCGATCCTATTCATGCTGTGGTTCTCTGAGGCCTCTTTGGCTTCGGTTGCTGCAACACTGTTTCAAGCGTTTGAAGGTCATTTCACGCTTTTGGCGATCCCGTTCTTCATCCTAGCCTCTTCCTTTATGTCAACCGGTGGGGTGGCGAAACGCATCATCCGTTTCTCAATCGCCTGCGTCGGCCACTTGCGCGGTGGACTTGCAATTTCAGGGGTCTTGTCCTGTATGATGTTCGCGGCGCTTTCTGGGTCGTCGCCCGCAACGGTTGTTGCCGTTGGTAGCATCGTCATCGCAGCTATGCAGCAGGCAGGTTATACCAAGGATTTCGCGGCAGGGGTGATCTGTACCGCTGGCACACTGGGCATTCTGATCCCACCCTCTATTGTGATGGTAGTCTATGCAGCCTCAGTCGATGTTTCGGTCGGGCGGATGTTCCTTGCGGGGGTCATACCTGGTCTGATGGCCGGCGGTATGCTGATGGTTGCAATCTACATCATGGCACGTGTGAAAGATATGCCCGCAGGCGAATTCGCAGGTTTCGGCGAAATTTTCGCGGCTTTCCGAGACGCTGTGTGGGGCCTCTTGCTGATTGTCATCATCATGGTCGGTATCTACGGTATTCCCGGGTATACGGGTGCAATTTTCACCCCTACCGAGGCCGCAGCGGTCGCCTCATTATACGCTTTCATCGTCTCTTGTTTCATCTACCGCGACATGGGCCCGCTACGCGATGGCGATAAGCGCATCCCGCTACACCGCAAGCCCCAAGCTCTCGTGACCGCTTTTTTCCACCGGGACACCCGGCAAACGCTGTTTACCGCCGCCAACCTCACCGTGACGCTAATGTTTGTGATTGCAAACGCATTGATCCTTAAACACGTCCTGACGGACGAGCAAATCCCGCAGAAGCTGACATCTATCTTGCTTGATGCAGGCTTCGGTCCGGTGATGTTCCTTATCATCGTCAACGTGATCTTATTAATCGGTGGCCAATTTATGGAGCCTTCGGGGCTGCTGGTCATCGTCGCACCGCTGGTATTTCCAATTGCGATCGAGCTTGGTATTGACCCAATTCATCTGGGGATCATTATGGTGGTAAACATGGAGATCGGGATGATCACCCCGCCCGTGGGGCTGAACCTCTTCGTGACCTCTGGCGTCGCTCAAATGCCGATGATGCGCGTGGTCCGCGCGGCCTTGCCGTTCCTGGGTGTGCTGTTCATTTTCCTGATCATCATCACTTACGTGCCGGTGATATCGCTCTACCTGCCAACGCTGCTGATGGGGCCGGAGCTAATCCTGCAATAGGCCGTCCCGGACAGAGGTTCTGGTGGCGTATTTGTAACGGTCCAGTGCGGCCCACGCACGCTGTGCCTTGTTGCTACGCCGAAAGCGGTTCGATCCTCGTGCAATCGGGAGCCATCGACCCGAAGGCGTCGCCAGTTGACGGCTCACGGTGTTGTTCGTTCAAAGATCACATAGCGCAGGCCGGATATGGCGCCGTTTGGAGTCTGCGCGGTGAAGCGCCACGAGCCGATCAGTGAGCCGCGCCAGGCCATTACCAACCGGATCGTGTGATCCAATGGCGTGCCATCCTGGGCCTGGGTTTGGAAACTGCCAATGAAGCGCGGCATTTCCCGGATGGTGCAGGCTGTCACTATTTCCAGATCATTGCTTGAAATGAAAAAACCCGGGCCATTGCTGCCTGAAGGGGCGGCATCCCAGTACCAGTCGGGTTGCATGCGGTCGGTTTCCACCAGTCGCCAGTCGGGTATCGGGGGCACCATTGTGACCATGAAATCGTTCAGGGGTCCGGCATAGATCGTGCCGACCCCGGTGGTTTCGGGATCGGGGAAGATCGTATTGCCCGCAATTGTCATTTCCAGCGGCCCGGCTGTGATCTGGTATTCACCCAGCACCATATCGGGGATCACG
>JAADIJ010000180.1 GCA_013151335.1 Alphaproteobacteria bacterium
GGCATGTTCGCGATGCAATGGGCGCCGCATGTGGATGAGGTGGTGGTGGTGGATGACCACATCACCGGCGTTTTGTCAGAGCATCAAGCGGGCAAGCTGTTGGATGTGAAACCGACCGGCATCAAGATTTTGGGGCGACGCTCCACTCCCGGACGGTATTTTCAGGTGGCCGAGCCGGGAACCGGTTGGGGCGGCACCGATATTGACGATCCGCTGAGGATTTTGGGCGATTTCAAACCGGCGGTTGCGTGGCCCGGATTGACCCTGTTGATGGTGTCAACAACGGGCGAGCAATCGGCCTATTTTGTGCTGGATGACGTGCTGAAACCACAGCTTGCGCCCTTGCCCGACAGCCTGCGCGAAAGTGTTGGGCGCATCACTGAAAATTGCGAGCCGAGCCTTACCAGCGTGATGTTCATGGGTGGGGCAGGGGGGTCGTTGCGCGCGGGTGTGACCGAAAATCCGGTGCGCCTGACCCGCTCGGTCAAGCAGGCGATCACCCATGTTTCTTGCGGTGGGGCCAAGGCCTATATCTGGCCGGGAGGCGGGATTACGGTGATGGTGGATGTGCTTGATATGCCTACAAATTCCTTTGGATATGTGCCGACACCGGCGCTGGTGGCCCCGATCGAATTCACGTTGCGGCTGGAGGATTATAAGAACCTCGGAGGGCATATGGGCAGCGTCAGATCGCTTTCTGAGATCGCGCCGGATGTGGAGCGACGTCTCAGCACAGAGGGGCGTGACCCGTGGCCTCTGGATGCTGCAAATTTCAAATGGGAGGGCGAGTGAACTTGTGTCGTGAAGTCAATGTTAGTTACATAAATATCACTTTAAAGTAGGACCACCGTCCGACGGAAACGTCGGGCCGCGCCGGACCTTCCCTGTCGCACCAAAGGTGCGCTTTCAGCGCAACGGAGGCGCGATGCAACGCTAGAGAAAATTGTGAAGGATCAATGGGTTGCGATGCCATCTCATCCACCAAACGTGGAAATGCGCCCCCCCAAGGTCCGGCGCGACCCTTGTTCTCTTTAGCAACGGTTGCTGGAGTTGCCATATGCAACGAACTTCGGACGAAGGCGACGAGTGACGCATATAAACGGATGCGTTAAACCAGCTTGACGACCGCCTCAAACCCTCGGGTTTTTCCGGTTGCGGGCGAGTTTAGTGCGAATGTGCTGCCCGACCCATCGGCGACCGCTTTGACGATGGCCAAGCCGAGACCTGAGCCTGATGCTTGGGATTGGCCGCGGGTGAACGCCTCGGTAAGCGTTTTAAGGGTTTTGGGCGGCACCACCGGGCTGTCATTGACGACTTTCAACGTGGCGTCGCGGCCAAGCGTGACGACGATGGGGCGATCCTGGCTGCCGTGGTTCAGCGCGTTCTCGATCAGGTTTCGCGCCAGAATAGCAAAGGCATTGGGGTCGATTTTGGCCAGGACCGGCGATTTGGGCAGGTTGACGATAATTCTGTCCTGAATATTTCCATAAAGCGCCGCCGCGCGTTCAAAATCGGTCAAGACCAGCTTTAAAACCGGGGCGAGATCGCCTTTTTGCCCGGCGATCAGGCCCGCGCCTTCGGATTTGGCCAGTTGCATCAGCTTCTCGGTCAGCGCGGCCAGACGTTTGAGCGCGGTTTCGATCTGCTCGGCATGTTGACGGGTCTCGTCGGATTTGGCGATGGCGATCATCCGCTGGGTCTGGGCCAAGGCGGCGGCGACCGGTGTGCGCAACTCATGTGCGCTGTTGGCTGCGAAACTTCGTTCTGAATCCAGTGCGCGCCGCAGTCGTTCAAGCAGGCTGTTGACCGCCTGCGCAATCGGCTCGATCTCGGTTGGCAGCGCGTCATGAGAGACCTCGGCCAGATCATTGCCGCCTCGGGTCTCGATCTCGCTCTGGAGCTTGTGAACCGGCCTGAGCGAGACCCGCACCCGCCACCAAACGCCAAATAAGCTGAGTGGGATCAACAATAACAGGGGCGCAAACAGGCCCAGAACCGCATGTTGGATCGCGTCAGTGCGGTGCGAAAGAGGCTCGGCCACCGCGATGGTGATGTCGCCCTGCAAGGCCGCCTGGGAATAGATACGATGGGTCTCGGTTACCGAAAAACCGTCGGCGACATAGGGGGGAAACACGCTCTCTACCGCGTCAAAAGAGCGGATAAGCGGGCGGCCCTTGGAATCGCGCACGATATAAGTCAACAGTTCCGAGCCTCGCGTGGCGGCGGCCATGCGTTGGGAAATACCCTCCTCCTCGCGCTCGACGATATCGCTGACGGCCAGCGGCAAAACCCGTTGGGCGACCTGCACAATGGCGCTGTCGAAAATCTCGTTCATCTCGGAGCGCAGCAAATATCCGGTGATGAGGATGCCAAGCGCCCACATCAAAACCACGCCGCCAACCAGACTGATCGACAAGCGCCATTGCAGGCTGCGCGGCCCGATCATCCGGGGCCCAGTCTGTAGCCCATCCCGCGCTCTGTCTCGATTGCGTCGCGGCCGAGCTTTTTGCGCAGGCGGCTGATATGAACCTCGATGGTGTTGCTCTCGACCTCGGCGTCAAAAGAATAGAGCCGATCTTCGAGCTGGGTTTTGGAAAATAACTGACCGGGATTTTGTGCGAATGCCTCAAACATCACCCATTCACGCGCGGTCAACGTCACTCTGTTGCCCGATTTGGTGATATTGCGCGTGGCCAGATCAACCGTCAAATCGCCAATTTCAATCAAGGGGTTAGGGTTGCCAGAGTACCTCCGAGCGACTGCGTTCAGGCGGGCCGACAGCTCTGACAAATCAAACGGTTTGACCAAATAGTCGTCTGCCCCCGCGTTCAAGCCCTCGATCCGGTCGGAGATCTGGTCCATGGCGGTGAGGATAATTACCGGCGTCACCGCGCCCTTGCTGCGCAGGTTTTGCAAAAAAATCAGGCCCCGCCCGTCAGGCAGCATCAAATCCAGCAAGATTAAATCATAAGCGGTCACAGCAACATGGTCGACAGCCGCATCAAGCCGCTGAACCAGATCAACGCTGTGACCATCGGCCCGGACCTGATCACGGACAGCCGGGCCAAGTATCGTGTCATCCTCGACCAGCAATACGCGCATAGAATACCTTGTGCTTTTCATAAACCTTTTAGTGATCTTATTGGCTTACAGCAACCTGAACACAAAAAAACATCGTGTTCAGGTTGCTGTAAGGTATATGTCACATATGGCGCAGATGCAGTTAAACAGGGTAGATCAATGAAAAAGCGTAACCTACTGGCGATGATCGCGCTGGGTTCAGGGGTCGCGACAGGGGCGCAGGCCGCTGTTGACCTTTGTTTTGTGCCAATTTCCGAATGGCAGCCGCGCTATGCCGTCAAGGAAATGGTGGAACGTCAAGGCTGGAAAGTGCGCCGCATCAAGGTTGATGACGGCTGTTACGAGTTTATCGGCTGGGACGAGGAAGGCAACGAGATCGAGGCTGAAATTGACCCGGCATCGCTGGCGATAATACGAATTAAGATAGAAGCGTTCCATGTTTTGGACGCAAAACAACATGACAACAAAAAGAAGAATGAGGATAATTGAGCATGACACGTGTATGGGACCCGCTAGTTCGGATTTTTCATTGGACCCTGGTCATCACCTTTGCGGTGACTTGGGTTACATCAGAGGGCTGGGACGCTTTGCATGAGTGGTCTGGCTACGCCGCCGGCGCACTGATTGCGTTTCGCGTGATTTGGGGGCTGATCGGCCCGAAATACGCGCGCTTCACCCAATTCGTGAAGTCGCCGAAAACCACCGTTGCCTATATCCGCTCGATGACCGAGCGTAAGGAACAACGCTACCTCGGACATAATCCCGCAGGTGCGGCGATGATAATCGCCCTGTTGCTGACTTTGGGTGTGACGGTGTGGACCGGCTGGATGCTGACCGCTCCTGCTGCGACCCGTCTGTGGTGGATGAGCGATGCTCACGGTTTGATTACCAGCGTTTTAATGGCTCTGGTTCTGGCCCATATCGCCGGTGTGTTTCTTGCCAGCTATCACCACAAAGAGAACCTGTTTCGTTCTATGGTTCATGGGAAGAAACGCGCAGCAGAGGACAGTGATGTCGCCTAAGCGTGGCCTTGATGCAACAAAATGCTGAAACTCCTCCCTATTTGCAAAGCGCTCCACTTTTAGCGGTAAGATCAAGCTGACGGGAAGCTGAAGTATTTAAAGCAAAACCGTCAGGTAGGCGTAAGTTGCCCCCTCTAATTAGACACCATGAAAAACAAACTTCGGAGAAGAAAAATGAAAATTAACAAAATGATGTCTGCTTTGGCATTGGCCGCGGCGGTAACTGTACCTGCTATTGCGCAGGCTCGTCCGGTTACGCTTACTGCAAACCTCAAAAACTATGGCGGTAGTGGTGCTTATGTGGCGATATACCTAACCGATGCAAAAGGCGTCTATAAAGGTACGCTTTGGATGGCGGGTCCGGGCATAAGCTTTTACCACTATCTGCGCGACTGGAGCCGCGCCAGCGGTGGCAATCTCGCTGATATTAACGGTTTGACAGGGGCCAGTATCGGCGCAGGTCAAACTTTGTCGATTACCCTTGATTTGTCTGATGCGCTGATCAATGCCGGATACCAAATTCGGCTTGACGCGGCCGTGCGCAACATGCCGCCGAGCAAATCCGAGGTTGTCGTTTCTTTTGACCCCGCTGGTAAGGGCAAGCCTGTCAAAGGCCGTCGCTATATCCAGTCGTTCCAGTACGACATGTAAGCGCAAGACAGGACCACGTTGATGTTACGCCAGATTCACAAACTCCCCGGCCTGCTTGCCGGACTTTTAGTCGTCGTTCTGGCGACGAGTGGTACTATCCTGTCTGTTATACCGGCACTTGATCGCTCAATCGTCCCGCCCTCGTCGTTCAATCAAATGAATGTGGCTGAGTTGGCGGGGCGTATCGCTGAAAATTACCCGGGGGCGGAGCAGATCAAGCGCAGCCCTTCGGGCAAAATCACTGTGTTTTATTTCAACAATGACACGCCGGGGGCTGATCTTATTGATCCGGCGACCGGCACTAAGGTCACCGAGTATCAACCCTCTGGGTTCACCCGCTGGTTGAAGCTGTTTCACCGCTCCTTGCTGTTTGACAACAAGGGCCGGGCGGTGGCTGGCTTTGGCGCGCTGGCGATGATTATTCTTAGCATCTCCGGGTTGATGATGACGGCAAAGCGTCAAGGTGGTTGGAAAAATCTGTTTGGACATGCGCGCGGCACAGGAACACAACGCTGGCATGTGGCCATCGGGCGGATTGCGGTGTTTGGCTTTCTGTTTTCATCTATAACTGCGATTTACATGTCGCTGGTGACATTCGCCTATATTCCTGATGGCGTTGGTATGGGACCGACTTTCCCGACTGATGTAAACGGCGGCCCGACCATGAATGTTGGTGACATGGCCGTGTTGAAAGACGTCAACATCGCCGATTTTCGCTCGTTATCCTTCCCGTATGCAGGGGATTTAACGGATGTTTTCACGCTCAATACCGCGCAGGGAACCGGATATATAGATCAGGCAACCGGTAAGATGCTGTCCTTTGAGGCCAACAGTTTCATGAAAAAAACCTATGAGTTTATTTTCATGTTGCATACGGGCCAAGGCCTGTGGTGGCTTGGGTTGATACTTGGTGCTGCGGCATCCGTTATCCCGATCATGTCGATCACCGGCACGTTGATGTGGTTGCGAAACCGTCGCGCGGCCCCCCGGATCAAGAAAAATATTTTGGCCAAACACGCCAATATCGTGATCCTCGTTGGTAGCGAAAGCTCCAGCACCTGGGGCTTTGCCAAGACCTTGCATGATGGCCTCACCGCCGAAGGGTTGAAGGTGCATACCGCGCCGATGAACCGTATGAAGCCAGACTATAAAGCAGCGAAATCCATGTTCATTCTGACCGCCACCTATGGCGATGGCGAGGCCCCCGCGTCGGCCAAATCATTCATGAAGCAACTGGCCGCGGTCAAGACTACCCCGTCCTTTCATGTCGCGGTTCTGGGCTTTGGCGACCGGCAATTCCCGAGATTTTGCCAGTTTGCCCAAGACGTGAGCGCCGCGCTTGATGCAAAGCAATGGAAACACATGTTGCCGCTCGATATGATCGACCGCCAATCCGCACAGGAGTTCTCTCGTTGGGGGCGCGAAATCGGTGCGGTGCTTGGGTTCGAGCTTGAGCTGGTTCACACGCCCGCCCTTCGCAAAACCAATAAACTGGCGCTTATCTCGCGCGTTGATTACGGCGCCGAGGTTCAGGCCCCGACCACGGTATTCCGGTTTGGTGTGCCAAAAGCCGCCAGAAAAGGCCTGTTCAAAAGCATCTTTGGCCGCCGTCTGCCGAAATTTGACGCAGGCGATCTGGTCGGTGTTCTAGTGCCCGGCAGCTCGGTGCCAAGGTTCTATTCGCTGGCATCTTCGGCCAAAGAAGGTGCACTGGAAATTTGTGTACGCAAGCAGGCGGGCGGACTGTGTTCGGGCTTTTTGCATGATCTGGCCCCCGGCGACGAGATCGAGGCGTTCATCCAACCCAACCCTGATTTTCGCCCAGCATCCGGGCGCGCACCGGTCATTTTGATCGGGGCTGGCACCGGAATTGGACCTCTGGCTGGCTTTATTCGATCAAATAAAAAATGCCGCCCCATGCATCTTTATTTCGGTGGGCGCGATCCAAAATCCGATTTCCTTTACGAGCCGGAGCTGCGCGATTGGCTCAAGGATAAGCGGCTTGGCACGTTGAACACCGCGTTCTCTCGGGTGCAGAACCGCAGCTATGTACAAAACAAAATCATCAGCGACGCCGAGATGTTTCGCGATCTGATCGCCCAAGGCGCACAGATTTTGGTGTGCGGTGGGCGCAGCATGGCCCAAGGTGTGCTGGACGCAATCGAAACCGTGCTCGAGCCAACCGATCTGGATATTCTAACTCTGAAAACCCAAGGGCGCTATGTCGAAGACACCTATTGATAATCCCGACCAATCCCTAAAGCGCCACACGCTGAACGGCGAGACTATGGGGACGCGGTATTCGGCCATATTCTTTACCCCGGCGGATATGGAGATCGATCCCGTGGCGGCGGCTCTGTTTGCGTCGGTCGATTTGGTTGATTGCCAGATGTCGACGTGGAAGCCACAATCAGACCTGATGCGCCTGAACGCCGCCCCGATCAAAGAGTGGATCGACATCCCGGCCGAACTTACGCAAGTGCTTGATATCGCGCTGAACATAGGGCGCGCCACTAACGGAGCGTTCGATATAGCGCTCGGTGATCTAGTTAACCTTTGGGGCTTTGGGGCCGAGGGCAGCACACCGCAAGCGGACGGTATTGCCAAGCAACTCGGGCGGGCCCGCGCCGCCGCTTACGAAACACTTGAACTTGATCTCGATAAAAACCGCGCCTTCAAACTGGCCCCCGTGCACCTTGATTTGTCAGGGATCGCCAAGGGGTTTGGTGTCGATCAGATGCTTGATTGTCTGAAAGGGTTTGGCATCAAAAACGCGCTGGTCGGCCTTGATGGCGAGCTTGGCGCGATTGGCACCAAAGAGAAAAACCAACCGTGGGCAGTCGCGGTCGAAAAGCCCGATTATGAGGCGCGTGCGCCCATTGGTGTGATTGGCCTGCGCGACGCCTCGGTCGCCACGTCCGGTGATTATCGCCATTGGGTCGAGGTTGGCGATGTGCGCCTGTCCCACACCATGAACCGGCAAACCGGCGGACCTTTGCAAAATCGGCTGGCCTCGGTTTCGGTGGTTGCGCCAACTTGTATGGAGGCGGATGCGTGGGCGACAGCCTTGATGGTCATGGGCGAAGTTGCCGGTCCGGCGCTGGCCAAAGGCTTGGGGATGGATGCGCTGTTTATCACGCGCGAGGTGGACGGGCTGCGCCAGATCGAGGTGGGATCGGTGTTCGGTCAGGTCTGAAAACCCGCCGCTCGATCTAGAAAAAACGCACCAATTGCAGGCTGAGGCTGCGCGTCGGCGCGACATATATGCCCGAGCTGGTTGCGGTCTCGCGGCCACCAAACTCCGTCCCAACTGTGCCGATTGGTTGGGTGTAACTTAGCACCATATTGGTATTATCGCTGAGGGTATAATTGGCGGAAAAACCGGCTAATGCGCTGTGATCGTTGAAACTTATAATGGCGTTGGGCGAGATTGTCAGGTCAGGTGTGACTTGCACCTGCGCCCCCAAAGCCAAAAAATTCCGTCCCGCGACGAAAACTTGCCCGGTCGAAATCCGCTTGGTCAGGCTGGCCGGCAGAGCGCTGAGCGGTGCGGGCGCGTCCACGCCAAACCCGTTGTGATAAAACTCGCCGAAATAGGCGATATTGCGGCCAAACAGACTGCTAAAATTGGAAATATTGACCACCCATGACGGCTGAACCGCGCCACCGTTCAGTGTCCAGTTCACATATTCCGCGTTCCACGAGGCTCCCCCCAATGCGCCGCTGAAACCAAGGCTGGCAACGCTGTCGCCGCGATCACGCGCGAACATCAGGCTTGTCTCCAGACTGCCAAGCTGGACGTGGGCGCGAATGGCATAGGTGCTGGCGTCAAACCGGATCGGGCCCTGCGCCACATTCGCGCGCGGCACCGCGATGGCCTGAATATCCGCGCCATTGTCAAACAGATATTGCCCATAAACCATGTCGGCACCGGGTTTATAGGCCGTATCCACCGCGTTCGGCGCGAAAGGCGCCACGATATCGGCGGGGTGAAACACCATGCCGTTGCCCCATGTTATCGCCTGCCTGCCTGCCCGCAGCACAAAACTCGGCGCGGAATAGGTGACGTTCAGCCGCTCAATGCGATTGGTGATGGTCGAGGCGGTGCTGCTCTGCCAAGTCTGGGTCAGGTTGAAATAGGTCGCAGGCGGGGCCGCGGGAACATAGGGGGCGAGGGCGGCTGCATAGGCGATATTATCGCCACCGACAAAGGACAGGTCCGACTGGATTTCAAGCTTGAAATCGCCGAGGTTTTTATCCCACATCAGGCGCGCGTTGGCGGTCTCGCCGACCCGGTTTTGAAATCCCAGAAAGGTGTCGAGACTGCTGGCGATGGCGTGGGCGTTGCTCTGGGTAAAGGCCGTTCGCAAGCTCAGCCCTTCGGCCTCTGCAGCACCCGCCAATGCGGATAAGCCGATCCAGATCAGCCCGAGTCTAACGCCGCGTGTCATTGGCGATCTTCCCGTCTAAAAGCTCAATATGACGTTTGGTATGCTCCATCACGCGCGGGTCATGGGTGCCGATAACAAAGGTAGTCCCGTTCTCCTGATTGAGGCGATACATCAGCGAAATCAACTCAAGCGCGGTCTTGCTGTCAAGATTTGCGGTCGGTTCATCCGCCAGCACGATCGCCGGATTAGAAATCAGCGCGCGGGCAACGGCGACCCTTTGCTGCTGGCCTCCCGACAGGGCGGCGGGGCGGCGATGCTCCATTCCTTCCAGCCCGACGTTTTTCAAAGCCTCTCGCGCACGCTCCGCCCGTTCCTTGGACGGACGGCCCTGAAGCTCCAGTACAAACTCGATATTCTCTTGTGCCGACAGAACCGGAATTAGGTTAAGCGATTGAAAAACAAAGCCGATTTTGTGAAGCCGAAGATCAGAAAGCGCGGTCGCGTTAAGCGATTGCAACGCCTGCCCGTCTATCGCCACTTCGCCTGTGGTGGGCTTGTCCAAGGCCCCGATCATGTTCAGAAGCGTGGTCTTGCCAGAGCCGGACGGCCCGGCCAGCGTGGCAAAATCGCCCGGTAGGATCTCCAGATCGACCTCCCTGAGGGCCTGAACGCTGAGCGCGCCTTTGCCATAGGTTTTGGTGAGGCCGCGACAACTTACGATTGGTTGCATTGAGAATTCCTTTTTGTCATTAGGTATTAAGTCGGGCGGCATTAGGTTAGTCGGCGCATCGCATCGACCGGATTTGATTTCGCAGCCCGTCTCGCGGGCCAAAGGGCGACGATGATGCCGAGTAGCCAGATCAGGATCGAGAACTGGATAAAGGCTTGAGGCTGGTATTTCAGGTAAAGGACTTGCCCGCCCTGAAACATCTCCAGCGCAGCGGCAAATGCGCTAAGGTCAACCCCGCTCGATAGCCACCAGATGGTCGCTGCGGCCATGACGATGCCCAGCAACACGCCGACCCCGATCATTACGGCGGATTCCATCGCCACCAGCAACAACACCAGCCGCGATTTCATGCCGAGTGCGCGCAAGAGGCCAAACTCTTGGGTGCGCTCAAACACCGTCATCAACTGGGTATTGACGATGCCGATGGCCATCAGTGCGAACACCACGCCCAGCCAGACATAGATGAACCCCTGCATAAACGTGTCTGAGGCGGCCAGAAACAGCGACAGTTTGCGCCAAGATTTGACATCAAGCTTTGGTGCCGCCGCTTGCAGGTTCTTGACCGTCGTGTCGACATTAACGGTGTCCGGGGTGACAATTACGATCTCGGCGATCTGGTTTTTCAGCCCCACAAAGGCTTGCTCGGCCGTGCGACCGGTGAAGGCATAGAAATCCTCGGTGTTTTTGTCGGCGTCAAACAGGCCGACCACGTCAAAGCTCTGCTCAGCCAGCTTACCCTCGACGTTTTGCGACATCAAAATAACCCGCCGCCCCAGTCCGGTTTTCAGTCGTTTTGCCAGATTGAGGCCGAGAATAATCCCGTCGTCGCTCACGTCCTTGAGATACCGACCTTTGACCACTTTGCCGGGAATTGACGACACTTTACGCTCAAGCGCCGGGTCCACGCCGACGATGGTGATGGGCAGGGTTTTATACTCGCTGACCACCACGCCGGGCAGTTGCAACCGCGTGGCCCAGGCGGTGATATCGGGTGCATTGAGCGCCTTGGTTAGGGCTGCATCAGGCGGTTGCATCAGGCGGTCGATGCTGGGATCGTCCATATAGCCGGGCGCATGGATTTGGCCGCTTCCGATCAACACACTAAGCGTTGCTTGTTTGCTGGCTTGCGTCCACGCGATCATGAAGGAATTAAAGAACAGAATGGACCACAGCCCGACGCTGACCACGATCAGGGTGATAAACGTGCGGCGCGAATTGCGCCACAGATTGCGCCACGCCAACGAGCCAAAAGTTTTCAGGGTATCGATCATGATGACATTGCCTCGACAGGTTCAAGCCCCAGCACCCGGCGATACGGGATGACCCCGAGTACCACGATCGAGATGACGATGGCGCTCGGACCGATGAATGTGCTGAACGTCGACAGCATCGGGTAAAACCGCGCTGGCAGGCCCCATTGGGCATAAATCGCGTCCATCCCTTTGAATACAATGCCGTATTTCTGGAAATACAGCGTTATCGCAATGCCCAGCAAGATGCCGATGCCATTGCCGACAAGCGATAGAAATATCATCTCGGCCCAGACCATCTTGCCAATTTGCGCGGGCTTCATGCCGATGGCCAACAGAATGCCGAACTCGTGGGTGCGTTCCAGCACCGACATATAAAGCGTGTTGAGAATGATGAAGACCACCACCACCACCAGCGTCAGATACATTATGAAAGCGGTGCTCATATCCAGCGTAATCGCCTGTTTGATCCCCGGCGCAAGTGCGCCCCAGTCAAGATAAGCCAGCCCGTATTTATCGGCCAGCGCGTTCAGCTTTCGCCCGTCATTGACGATATCGTTCAGCCGATTACCGGTGATGGCGACGATGTTGACCTGACCGTTCATGCCGAACGCCTCGTCAAACCTCGCCAGTGGAACATGGGCGACCTGGCGATCAAGCTCGGGAACGCCGCTCTTGAAAATACCCACCAGCTTGAGCGCATCCGCGGCGACAGACCCGTCAAGCCCGGAGCCAAGCATGGTTACCGTATCGCCAAGTTTGAGGCGCAGGTTTCGCGCCAGCCCCTCGCCAAGAACGATGGCATTGGTGTCGGTGGCATTGAGCGGGCGCCCTTGCTTTACCATTGACGACAGCTTGGAGATTTTGGCGTCGTCCTTCATATCCACGCCAACGACAGCGGCGGCGAAACTGCGCTCGCCATTAGCCAGCAGCACAAAAGCAACAGACCGCGAGGAGCTGGCCGTCACACCGGGAATTTTGGCAAGATCGGCCCGCAACGCAGGCGCGTTTTTAATGGTCTTGGCAGTTTCAGGGTCCGCCTTATAGCCCTTGGCCTGGAACTGCCCAAAGCCCTGACTGATCCGCAGCACGCTTGATTTCATGATGTCGTAAGAGCCGAACTGAAACGACAGCATGAACACCAACAGCGCAGAGGTCAGCGCCATTCCCAACATGCTAAGCGCAGTTCGGATCGGCTGTCGCCAGATATTTCGCCATGCGAGCGCAGTAATCATCGTCTAGTTCCGGGGGTTTTGCAGGTTGGAGCGGGTGAATATGTATTTCGGGATCGCCAGATCAAACTTGGCCGACAGAGTGGTGATGCGCGTGAACAAGCCCGGTTTGCCGTCGCGGCGCATGGTCATCACGGTCGGGTAGGGACGCCCGCCAATAGTGCTGATCTTGTCGGCGCTCATGATGCGGACGCGCTTGCCGACCTGATCGTAATAAGCGATGCTGACCAGCACGCCATCGCTGCGAACCGATACGATCTGTTTGCCCCAGACGATCGGCTTGCCCTTTATGGGAGTAGATTCGATCACATAGACTTTTTTACCGCCGACGCTCTTGGTTGACAGAAGTTTATGGGTGTAATCGGTGATGATTTTTTCCGAGCGCGACAGGTCCTCATAAGAAAAGTCCGACCCCATCCATGATTGCGACAGCGCACTGGCGGGCAGTTTTATCACCTGATTGAGCTTGGGGTTAAAGACGTAAGTTTGGCTGCCCAGTTGCAAGGTCGCATTGCCCGCGTCGCGCGCCGGTTTGACAAAACGAACCAGCGCCTTGTCACTGCCTTGGGTCCAGCTTTCCATGGTGAGATTTCGCGTGCCGGTCGCGCGCTTGATGGTCATCTGAACACGGGCAAACGAGCTGTCGGCGCGCCAGTTATCAAACGCCAGCTTCAGGATCGAGGCGGCGTCCTGCGCCTGCGCCACGCCAGTTTGCGTGCCAAGACCCATCACCAGAGCAACCAACCCGAATGCGAGTTTGCGCCGAATCACATTCATCACTTTATCGACCGCCATAAGAGAGCCTTCCCTTGCAAAAAACATCTGTTCACGTCACAAAACCCTCAGACCTTGCTTTGACTGTAAAGTCGGGCTAGAACGATCAAGACCTGTCTGGACCAATCGGTCCACTGGCGAATAAACCTGAACCTGAAGGAACTGTCAAGATCACACGTGCTCACCCTTCACAAAAACTTGCGAGCGACAAACGGGCGGTCCTGTTTCGTGTCGCCAGCACCGAATTTGCCGATCACGGGTTTGCGCAGGCATCGCTCAACCGGATAATCGGCGAGATCGGCATGAGCAAAAGCTCGTTTTACCACTATTTCCAGAGCAAGGAAGATCTGTTCGAGCAGGCGCTGGATCAGGCCCTTGCCCCGCTCTCGATGGCGTTAGAGGCGCTCGATGTCAGCCTGCTCACCGAGCAGACATTCTGGCCGACCGTTCAGATGTTGATCGAGGAAATGGCGCGGATGGCCAACCGCTCGCCCGAGGTAGTGCTGGTCGGACGGATGTTTTATCGCAGTCTGGACAACCCCGAAGATCGTGCGCTGACGGGCGAGATCATGCGCGCCTCCACCGATTGGTTAACGGCGATTATTGCGCACGGGCAGCAACTGGGTCTGCTGCGCACCGATCTGCCCGAGAGCATGTTGATCGAAGCCACCATGTCGGTCGGCATGGCGCTGGATCGGTGGATTTTAACCCGATGGGACGAGTTTTCAGATCAAGAGCGGGTGGCGCTGAGTGTGAAAACCTTCGATTTATTGGTGCGGATGCTGGAGCCGCGCGAGATTTAGCTGCGCGACTATTTCGTCCTTGTCATTTAGCCGTCGCGCGGTAAGTTCGCGCATGCAAACAATCTCGAGGATAAAATGACAGAGCTTCTGATCGGTCTTGCGCTGTGGATTGGCGCTCATCTGACCAAGCGAATGATGCCGGGGATACGGCGTGATATGGCCAAGGCGCTGGGCGAGCGGCCTACGCGGGGCATTATTGCGGTCGTCATTCTGGTCTCGGTGGTGCTGATGGTCATGGGCTATCGCTCGATGGATTTGATCTCTGTCTACACGCCGTTTTCATGGGCAGGTCATTTGAACAACACGCTGATGTTCTTCGCGCTATTTGCGTTTGGTATTGGCCCGGCGGGAGGGCGCTTGTCGGCCAAATTCCGCCATCCGATGCTGTGGGGCGTTTTCTTGTGGGCGGCGGCGCATCTGTTGGTCAACGGCGATCTGGCCTCTATCCTGCTATTTGGCGGTCTGGGGTTGTGGTCGCTGGTGCAGATACGCCTGATCAACCAGACCGAAGGCCCGTGGGAGCGCCCGATGCCGGGCAATGCGCTCAACGATTATAAGCTGTTGCTTGGCGTGTTATTCCTCTATGCGCTGATCGCGGGGATTCACTGGCTGTTTGGTCATAATCCGTTTTTGGGGATATATAGCTGATGCGCGCCTATCGATTGTTAACCGAGGATGACACCTCTGCCTTTTGCCACAAAGTGAGCGAGGCAATCGCCAAAGGGTGGGAGCTTTACGGCGCGCCGACTTACGCTTTTGATGCCGCGCGCGGGGTGATGCGTTGCGGTCAGGCGGTCACGAAAGTCACCAATGAGGAATACTCCCCGTCCGTCAAGCTCGGGCAATTATAGGTCATATGGCATTGGGCTCAAAAACCAGCGCTGGCCGCTTTTTTGAGGATTACCATGTGGGGCAAACGCTTGTTCACGCGGTGCCGCGTACGGTCTCGGGCGGGGAGCGCGCGCTTTATCATGCGCTTTATCCGGCGCGACATGCGATCAATTCCTCCGACGAGTTCGCGCGATCTTGCGGGCTGAAACAGGCCCCGCTTGACGATCTCGCGGCGTTTCATCTGGTGTTTGGTAAATCTGTGCCGGATGTTTCGCTGAACGCGGTTGCCAATCTTGGCTATGGCGAGGGGCGGTTTTTGCGCCCGGTGCATGTTGGCGACACGCTGCGTGCGGTCTCGACTGTGATCGGGCTGAAGCAAAACTCCAGTGGTGCAACTGGCGTGGTCTGGGTTCACACGCAGGGTTTTAATCAGCACGGCGAGGTGGTGATAAAGTTCAAGCGCTGGGTGATGGTGAAAAAAGCCGACCGCGCCAAACCTGCGCCCGAGACCGTGATCCCGACCCTTGCACCCGCGCTCGCTGCGGTGGATTTGCCCCTTCCCGAGGGGCTTGATTTCAGCCATTACGATTTTGGTCTGGCGGGTGAGCCGCATCGGCTGCGAGATTACGAGATCGGCGAAAAGATCGACCATGTGGATGGCTCTACCATTGTCGAGGCCGAGCATATGCTGGCAACAAGGCTGTGGCAAAACACCTCCAAAGTTCATTTTGACGTGAGTGCGCGCCCCGATGGCCGCCGGATTATCTATGGCGGGCATGTGATTTCACTAGCGCGGGCCTTGTCGTTTAACGGTCTGGCCAATGCGCAATTGATCGCCGCGATCAATTCCGGCGCGCATGTGAGCCCGTGTTTTGCCGGTGATACAGTGCGCGCGTGGTCCGAGGTTCTGGATAAGGCCGAAACCATCGCCCCCGGTGTTGGTGCGATCAGATTGCGGCTGGTTGCCACCAAATCCGAGCCGGGCGAGATGCATCTGCGCGACGAGAACGGCAAGTACCTCGCAGGGATATTGCTCGATCTGGACTATTGGGCGCTGATGCCGATCTGAGTGCGGTCAGGCGTTCGCGCGCGAAAACTAATCCTGTCCAAACCGCATATTTCGCGCGATACTAACGCAAACTTCACCAATCGTCGCGATTTTACGGTTTATCTTGGTATACATTCGGCCCATAAAGAGGCCACACGCGACGCCGTTTATCGACCGAAGGAAGGATGCCCCAATGGCAGACACCGGACAAATAGATCGACCACTTTCCCCGCATATCGCGATCTATCGCAAGCAACTGACCTCGGTGATTTCGATCTTTCACCGGCTCACGGGTATCGGCCTTGCCGCCACTGCGATCCTGATCGTGTGGTGGTTTTTGGCGGCGGCAACCTCGCCTGCGTATTTCGATTTTATTGACGGCCTGATGACCTCTTGGCTGGGTTTGCTGGTTCTGCTGGTCTCGCTCTGGGCCTTCTGGTTTCACTTTTTCAACGGCATCCGCCATTTACGCTGGGACTCCGGCAAGGGCCTGAGCATGGAAGAAAGCACGCGCTCGGGTTGGCGCATCGTCATTTTCTCGGTCGTGTTCACCACGGCCAGCATTTATCTGGTGATTTGAGGGAGGCGCGCGATGTCTTATAAAACCGATTTCAAAGCGGCCACCGGTCTTGGTTCTGCCAAGGATGGCACCGGCCACTGGATCTCACAACGCCTCACCGCGATGGCCTTGATCCCGCTGGGTCTGGCGTTTCTGTATCCGTTCGCAACCTCGATTGGCGCGGGTTATAGCGCCGTTCACCAGACCTACAGCCACCCGTTCAACGCGCTGGTCGCCATTGGCTTTATCAACGTTCTGTTTCGCCACCTTCGCCTTGGCCTTCAGGTGGTGATCGAGGATTACGTTCATGGCTCGCACACACGTTTAGCCACGGTCATCACCAACGCTCTGGTCTGGCGCGCCTTTGCTGTCGCCGGTGTCTTTGCCATTGCCAAAATCGCCTTTGGCGCCTGATTTTCGGAGAGTATCCATGTCCGCATATGAATATATAGAACACGATTATGATGTGGTTGTTGTCGGAGCAGGCGGGGCCGGTCTTCGAGCAACGCTTGGCATGGCCGAGCAGGGGCTAAAGACCGCTTGCGTCACCAAGGTTTTCCCGACCCGCAGCCACACGGTCGCCGCACAAGGAGGCATCGCCGCCTCGCTTGGCAATATGGGCGCCGACAGTTGGCAGTGGCATATGTATGACACCGTCAAAGGCAGCGATTGGCTTGGCGATAACGACACTATCGAGTATGTCACTCGCCAAGCCCCGCGCGCGGTTTACGAGCTGGAGCATTACGGCGTGCCGTTTTCGCGCACCGAAGAGGGCAAGATTTATCAGCGTCCCTTTGGCGGCCATGTGTCGGAATACGGCGAGGGCGTGCCCGTGTCGCGCGCTTGCGCTGCCGCTGATCGCACCGGCCACGCCATGCTGCACACGCTTTATGGTCAGTCGCTGAAACATAATGCAGAATTCTACATCGAATATTTCGCGCTCGATCTGATCATGTCCGATGACGGCCAATGCACAGGCATAATCGCATGGAAGCTTGATGATGGCACCATGCACCGCTTCAACGCCAAGATGGTAGTGCTGGCAACCGGCGGGGCGGGGCGCACTTATTTCAGTTGTACATCGGCGCATACCTGCACCGGCGATGGGGCCGGATTGGTGGCGCGCGCAGGTCTTCCGCTGCAAGATATGGAGTTCGTGCAATTCCACCCCACCGGCATTTATGGCGTCGGCCCGCTCATCACCGAGGGCGCTCGCGGGGAAGGCGGGTTTCTGACCAACTCTGAAGGCGAACGGTTTATGGAGCGTTATGCCCCAACCTTTAAAGACCTCGCCAGTCGAGATGTTGTCAGCCGCTGCATGACGCTGGAGGTGCGCGAAGGGCGCGGTGTTGGCCCGCTTAAAGATCACATCTATCTCAATCTCAGCCATCTGCCTGCCGAAATGCTGCATGAGCGCCTGCCGGGGATTTCAGAAAGCGCGCGGATTTTCTCGGGCGTTGACGTGACCAAAGAGCCGATCCCGGTTTTACCGACCGCGCATTACAACATGGGCGGCATCCCCACCAATCACTGGGGCGAGGTTCTGCGCCCCACCGCCGACAATCCCGACGCGACTGTTCCGGGGCTGATGGCGGCGGGCGAATGTGCCAGTGCTTCGCTGCACGGGGCCAACCGGCTTGGCACCAACTCGCTGCTTGATCTGGTGGTGCTGGGACGCGCGACCTCGATCCGTGCAGGCGAGTTGATTGATCCGGCTGGTGCCGTGCCAAACTCTGGCCATGCCAAAGCCGACGATATTTTCGCGCGGTTTGACGCCACACGAAATGCGGCTGGCAACAGCCCGACCGCCGAGGTTCGCCTGAAAATGCAAAAGGCCATGCAAACCAATGCGGCGGTGTTTCGCACCTCGGAAACGCTGTCTGAAGGTTGTCAGCAAATCGACGAGATTTGGGGCGATTTGAAAGACGTCAAAGTGGTCGATCGCTCGCTGGTCTGGAACACCGATCTGATGGAGACGCTGGAATTACAAAACCTGATGTCCAATGCCAGCGCGATCATTGTCGGTGCCGAAGCGCGCAAGGAAAGTCGCGGCGCGCATGCCCACGAGGACTTCCCCGATCGCGACGACAAAAGCTGGCGCAAACACACGCTGGCTTGGGTCGACGAGAATGGCAAAACCAAGCTTGATTATCGGCCGGTCCATGAGAAACCACTAACCAGCCTTGCCGAGGGCGGCGTTGATATGAAGAAATTCGCCCCCAAAAAACGGGTTTATTGAGGAGACAGAACGATGGTTGAACTAACGCTCCCAAAAAACTCGCGCATGACGGTTGGCAAAACCTGGCCAAAACCGGCAGGGGCCAAGAACACCCGCGCCTTTAAAATCTATCGCTATGATCCCGATAGCGGGGCCAACCCGCGCGTGGACACCTATTTCGTGGACATGGACACTTGCGGGCCGATGGTGCTGGACGCGCTGATCAAGATCAAAACCGATATCGATCCGACGCTGACGTTTCGGCGTTCCTGCCGCGAGGGGATTTGCGGCTCATGCGCGATGAATATCGACGGGATTAACACGCTGGCGTGCATTTACGGGCTGGACGAGGTCAAGGGCGAGGTCAAGATTTACCCCCTGCCGCACATGCCCGTGGTCAAGGATCTGGTGCCGGATCTTACGCATTTTTACGCCCAACATGCCTCGATCATGCCGTGGCTGGAGACCAAAACCAACCGTCCCGCCAAGGAGTGGCGTCAGTCGATCGAGGACCGCAAAAAGCTCGACGGGCTTTATGAATGTGTGATGTGCGCAAGCTGCTCGACCTCGTGCCCGAGCTATTGGTGGAACTCGGACCGCTACCTCGGCCCGGCCGCCCTTTTGCACGCCTATCGCTGGATCATCGACAGCCGCGACGAGGCCACCGGCGAGCGGCTTGACGATCTGCAAGACCCGTTCAAGCTTTACCGCTGTCACACCATCATGAATTGCACCAAGACCTGTCCCAAGGGTCTGAACCCGGCCAAAGCGATTGCCGAGATCAAGAAGATGATGGTCGAGCGGGTGGTTTGAGCGAGGCGGTTGATGTTTGATACGCGCTCAAATCGGACAGCCACCCTTTCCGGGCAGGGTCAATCAAATTCTCGAATTGCGCGTGTCAGCAGGTCGAAGAACTCGGCCTGCTTGCCGGGCGTGTGAACCTCTAGGTCCATGTGGTTCGACACAAAGTCGCCCTGCTCGATTTCGCCGTCCGCCAGTGCCATCATCGGTTTGTATGATGTGGTCATGACCACATCCGGGTTCTCTGCCGCGCCTGCACGGATATGCGCGTCGCCGTTTTTCGCCGTCATCCGAAATTCTTCCCCGTCGATCAGGAGCGTTGCTGTGAAATCGTGATCGGGACGGACCGCCCTCTTGCAGGCGGTTCCAAGCGATACCGCAACAGTTCTGAGATTTCCTGG
>JAADIJ010000117.1 GCA_013151335.1 Alphaproteobacteria bacterium
GCCGACCGCCCCGCTGCACCAGCTTTGTTTCGAGATCCAGTCGATGGCATGAACCGCATCCTCAAGCTCGAGCTTGGAATACTCATCCACCATCACCCCCTCGCTATCGCCAGAGCCGCGCAGATCGAGCCGCACCACGCAATAGCCGCGATGGGCGAAATATTTATGCATGGTTTCGTCGCGCGCAATGGTGCCGTCGCGTTTACGGTAGGGGATATATTCAAGGATCGCGGGCACGGGGTTTTGCTCGGCATCGTCAGGCATCCAAACCCTCGCTGACAGGCGGCAGCCATCGGGCATGATGATCGCCATGTCCGGGGTCTCGGTGATTTGGTGGGGAAACTGGGTGATGATCTGCATGGAGCCCTCGCTGGTGTTGGCAGGTCATTCAACGCCGAAAGAAGCCGTTTGGGCAAGGTCAGAATTTTACCCGCCGCGCTGCCTTGCCAGCGCAAATCGCGTGGCTTACCTATTGGCCAAGTGAAATTTGCAGTCGGGAGAAATAGATGTCGATCAAACGTTTTGGGGCCGGAGCGCGGATGTCGCAAGCTGTGGTTCATAATGGTCTGGTGTTTAGCGCCGGTCAGGTTGGAAAAGGCGCGGATATTACCGCTCAAACCAAAGATGCGCTGGCAAATCTTGACAATTGGCTGGCCGAGGCGGGCACGGATAAATCAAAGATCCTGTCAGCGACGATCTGGATCGCCAATATGGACGACTTTGCTGGAATGAACGCGGTTTGGGATGCTTGGGTGGACCCTCAAAATCCGCCTGCGCGCGCTTGCACCGAGGCCAAGCTGGCTTTGCCGGAGTTTCTGTTTGAGGTTATGGTAACCGCCGCGGTTTAGTTGCGCTCACGCATCAGCCGGTCGGATTTCTTGCGCACCAGCACCATTCTGAGGTCGTGCATCGCCATTAAAAGCTGGTCGGTGAACGCTTCGAGATCCTCGTCAGAGGCCTTGGTCTGCGCCCAATGTGCGGTCAGGTTCAAGTGGTCTATCGCGCGGAAAATATTATCTATTTCGCGCGTGGCCAAGGTTTGTTTGCGCGCGGCAATCCAGTCGTCAATTGCGCGCTGCTCATCGCGGCTTGGCGGCGCATCGCCATGAAATTTTATCTGGCCATTGTTGAGATTTACCACCGCGATCTGATCCAGATCAAGTCGTCGCTGGCGATTCTCGGTATCAACTCGAAACACCGTTGCGCCGTTTTCGCGCACCCGAAAATATAGGTTTTGGAGGTCTGCCATAGGGTCTTGCTCGTCACTTTTGCCTGTTCAACTCAGCGACGCGCAAAACTCCTGAATTCGCGAACAGGCCGTGATCAGCGCGTCATTAGACGTAGCATAGCTGACCCGAAAGTTTGGCGATAGCCCAAATGCCGCCCCGAAAACCACGGCAACACCGGTGTGTTGCAGCAATTGGGTGGCGAAAATCTCGTCGTTCGCAATCACCGCTCCCTCAGCCGTTGATTTGCCGATCAGCCCTGCAATCGAGGGGTAGGCGTAAAACGCGCCTTGGGGGGTTGGACAGGAAATACCCTCGGCTTGGTTGAGCATCTTAACCACAAGATCGCGCCGCTCCTCAAAGACCGGCAGGCTGCGCGCGATATAATCCTGCGGCCCGTTCAGGGCCTCCACCGCCGCCCATTGCGAGATCGAGCATGGGTTCGAGGTCGATTGCGACTGGATTTTGCCCATGGCCCGGATCAACACCTCCGGCCCCGCCGCATAACCGATGCGCCAGCCGGTCATGGCATAGGCTTTGGAGACGCCGTTCACTGTCAGGATCCGCTCATAAAGCTTTGGCTCAACCTCGGCGGCGGTGCAGAATTTGAACGGCGCATAGGCCAGATGCTCGTACATATCGTCGCTCAGAACCCACACATGGGGGTGGCGCAGCAGCACATCGGTCAACGCGCCAAGCTCCTCGCGCGAATAGCCAGCGCCGGTCGGATTGGAGGGCGAGTTAAAGATCAGCCACTTGGTTTTGGGCGTAATAACAGCCTCAAGACCAGCAGGGGTCAGCTTGTAATTATGGTCCATGTCCGTGGGCGCAACCACAGGAATACCGCCCGCGATCAGCACCATATCGGGATAAGAGACCCAGTAAGGCGCCGGAATAATCACCTCGTCGCCGGTGTTCAGGGTGGCCAGTAAGGCGTTGAACAACACCTGCTTGCCGCCGGTCGAGATCGTCACCTGCGACGGGGTATAATCAAGCCCGTTATCGCGCTTGAACTTGTCGCACACCGCGCGCTTCAGCTCGATAATCCCGTCGGGCGCGGTATATTTGGTCTTGCCCGCGTCAATCGCCACCTTCGCGGCGGCCTTGATATTGTCCGGCGTGTCAAAATCCGGCTCACCGGCAGCCAGCCCGATCACATCCTGCCCCTTGGCTTTCATGTCCGCCGCGAGCGTAGAGATGGCGATGGTCGGCGAGGGCTTAACCTCGCGCAAGCTGTCCGACAAAAATCTCACGATATCCCCAATTTGCATGTTTCGCGCTCATGTCATAGGTTGCCGCCAAGCCGCGATCAAGATCAGATTATGGCGCAAATTTTGGCCGGAAGCGATGATGACAGACAGCAATTTAGAGCCCGACCCCGGATATTTCAGCGAAGAAGCATCCACGTTTGGCGACCGCGTTGCAGCGGGGCGGCGAGCAATGGGGCTGACGCAGGCGCAGCTCAGCCAAAAGCTTGGGATCAAGCTGAAAACCCTGCATGCATGGGAAGAGGATGTGTCCGAACCTCGCGCCAACAAGCTGCAAATGCTGGCTGGCGTGTTGAACATTTCGATCATTTGGCTGTTGACCGGCCAGGGCGAAGGGGTGGGTGATCCGTGGCGCGAAGACCAGCCTCCGAAGGTGGAAACCGCTGAAATAATGGCAGAGTTTCGCGCCATTCGCGAAGGCTATCGCCAATTGAACGACCGCTTGCTGCGGCTCGAAAAAAAGCTGACGGTCTCGCTGGCAAAATGACCTCGCCGCTGTTTGGCATTGATCTTGGCGGAACCAAGATCGAGGGGGTGGTGCTGATGCCTGATGGCTCTGAAGTGCTGCGCCACCGTGTGGCCACGCCGTTTGGCAACTATGAGGCGACGTTGCAGGCGATTGGCGCATTGATTAACCATCTTGAGCAGCAATGTGGGCGCGCGTGTCAGCGGGTTGGCATCGGCATCCCCGGCTCGGTCTCGCCGCAAACAGGACTGGTGCGAAATGCCAACTCTACATGGCTGAACGGCCGCAATTTACCAGGCGATCTGACGCGACTTGTTGGGCGTGAAATCCGGGTGAATAATGACGCTAATTGTCTGGCACTGTCGGAGATTCGCGATGGGGCGGCGCGCGGTGCGACCTCTGTTTTTGCGGTGATTTTGGGCACTGGCGTTGGCGGAGGTCTGGTGATTGACAACAAAATCGTCACTGGCGCGCATGGGTTGGGAGGCGAATGGGGCCACGTTCCGCTCGCGCATGAAACTCCCCGCGAAACCGCGTGTTATTGCGGGCGTTATTACTGTAATGAGATGTTTCTGTCCGGCCCGTCGATTGTCGCGGCTTATGGGCGCAAAAGCGGCAAAAAGGTGCCAAACGTGCAAGCTGTCGCCAAAGATGCGGACGCGGGAGAGCCGCTTGCAATCGACGTGCTGGCTACCTTTGGGCAACGTCTGGCCCGCGCGCTGGGGGTGATCGTAAATATCGTCGATCCTGAGGTGATTATTTTGGCTGGAGGGGTCTCTAATCTTGACGGTTTGGTGGAAAATCTGGCGCACGATCTTGGGCCGCATATTTTCGCCAGCGCCGGTGATGGGCCAGATAATGGGGTTGAAATTCCCATCAAACGAGCGCAATGGGGCGACAGTTCAGGTGTGCGCGGCGCTGCACGGCTTTGGGAGGATGTGACATGAGCAACGAGACCCTCGAGATCCGTCTCAAACGGCTGAGAATGCGCTCTTGGCGGCGTGGAACTAAGGAGATGGACCTGATTTTGGGGCCGTTTGCCGATGATGGTATCGCTCGGCTAAGTTCGGGCGAGCTTGATGTCTATGAGCAGTTGCTGGACGAAAATGACCACGATCTTTACCGCTGGTTTTCAGAACAGGTGGCCGCTCCGCCCGAATTTGTGGCGCTGGTGGCTATAATTTCCGCCGATTTGCCCTCTTTCTGAGTTTTTTCAAAAAACTTTGCACATTTTAACCTCTTTTTGGGGATTTGCCGCGAATCCTTGCGTCATAGATGGATCGGCGGAGAGAAAAATGACACTTCATCATGCGAATTTGGCGCAAAAAAGTTATTTGGGCGACTATATGGATGTGCTTGGCATCGTGGAACGGCTTCACCGCCTGTTACTTGACGTCATTAAGGACGAGTTTGAGCGGCTTGGCCTGTTGGATATCAACGCGGTGCAGGCCTTGTTGTTGTTCAATGTGGGCGAAAACGAGGTGACAGCGGGCGAGTTGAAATCTCGCGGCTATTATCAAGGCTCAAACGTCTCTTATAACCTGAAAAAACTGGTCGAGGCGGGGTATATGCATCACCAAAGATGCCAAATCGATCGCCGTGCGGTGCGGGTTAAGCTGACCGAAAAGGGGCGTGAGGTCCGCTTGACGGTCGCAGAGCTTTTTTCGCGCCATTGCGAAGGGTTGGAAGGTAAGGACATTCTTGATCAAGGCGCGCTGGTCTATCTGAACTCATCGCTCAAGACGTTGGAACGGTTCTGGACTGATCAAATTCGCTATATTTATTGACCGTTTGGTAAGAAATTCGGCCCGGATTGTGCAGCATATAGGATTGCTTTTTTTGGGGGCTGCGGCGATTTGTTAAGTATACTGGAGAACGCGCCATTTGTTAAAAGCTGTCTAGTACGGACCGAGGAATATCATGAATTATTCAGCTCAAATTGACAGCGCTCTAAAAAGTTTGCACGACGAAGGTCGCTATCGGACTTTCATTGATATCGAGCGAAAGAACGGTCGATACCCGCAGGCGGTATGGCACGCTCCAGACGGATCTCATCGGGATATTACTGTCTGGTGTGGTAATGATTATCTCGGCATGGGGCAGCATCCGGACGTGTTAAGCGCAATGCACGAAGCTCTTGAAGCTACTGGCGCTGGCTCGGGCGGAACGCGTAATATTTCTGGAACCACCATCTATCACAAACGACTCGAGGCCGAGATTGCCGATCTTCACGGCAAGGAGGCTGGGCTGGTTTTCACCTCTGCCTATATCGCCAATGACGCGACCTTATCCGTGTTGCCGCGCTTGTTTCCCGGTCTGGTCATTTTGTCAGACGAGTTGAACCACGCCTCGATGATCGAAGGTATCCGCCACGGCAAATGTGAAAAACATATCTTCCGTCATAATGACACCGCCCATTTGCGGCAATTGCTCGAGCAGATCGAACCGGGTCACCCGATTCTGATCGCATTTGAGTCGATCTATTCTATGGACGGTGATTTCAGCCCGATCGAGGAAATCTGCGATCTGGCCGATGAATTTGGCGCGCTGACCTATATTGACGAGGTTCATGCGGTGGGAATGTATGGCCCGCGCGGCGGTGGTATTTCAGAGCGGGACCATCTGGCGCATCGCATCGACATAATCAACGGCACGCTCGCCAAAGCTTACGGTGTGATGGGGGGGTATGTTGCCGCCTCTGCCAAGATGATTGATGCAATTCGCTCCTTTGCGCCGGGCTTTATTTTCACCACCTCTCTTCCTCCGGCGATTGCCGCAGGTGCTGCGGCCTCTATTCGTCACCTCAAGCAGGATAGCACCCTGCGCGAGCAGCAACAAACCAACGCCTCGATTTTGAAAATGCGCCTGCGTGGTCTCGGCTTGCCGCTGACCGATCACGGCAGCCATATCGTGCCAGTACATGTGGGTAATCCGGTTAAATGCAAAATGCTGTCTGACATGTTGCTCGAAAATTTCGGAATTTACGTACAACCGATCAATTTCCCAACTGTGCCACGCGGAACCGAACGCCTTCGCTTCACCCCGTCGCCGGTTCACTCGCCAGAGCTTATCGACGAGCTTATCGGCGCCATGGACGAGCTTTGGCGCCAATGTGAGCTAAATCGCGCCGAATTATCCGCCTAGACCAAGCCAGTCAGTGCAAGATCAGACATCCTGTGTTATCGTCCCGACAAATTAGGCTTCCGATAACGAATCGGGGCTCGGTGGGGGGCTACCGGGTGCGCAAACTGGGGCAGTGTGCATGGGCAATATTGCCGAACTTTCGGATATGGATTCGGATATGAAGGGATATGATTCCTTTCCGGTCAAACTTGGCGATCTGATGCGCGGTGAGCGTGCGACGCTTGGCAAGTCATTGCTGGACGTGCAACGCGATCTCAGGGTCAAAGCTACCTATATTTCCGCAATCGAAAGCTGTGATTCCTCGGCCTTCCAGACCCCCGGATTTATCGCCGGTTATGTACGCTCTTATGCGAGATATCTGGGCTTGGACCCCGAGGCGACTTTCGCCCAGTTTTGTGTGGAAGCGCAATTTAGCGGCGTTCACCCCGGCATTTCCCAAGCCGGTATATCTACGAAACCTGCAAAATCCGCCTCAAAATCACCTGAGTCCGTTGCTTCACTGACAAAACAGACGTCCAACTCGTTTGGCACCGACCCCTTGTTGCGCGCCCGCCTGTCGCTGAACACCGCAGGCGAGGGATTTTTCAGCCAGATTTCGGCCTCGGCAATAGGCTCGATATTTGTTCTGGCCGTGCTTATTCTGGGAATCGGGTACGGCGCTTGGGCGGTGTTGCAGGATATCCAGCGCGTGGAGCTCACGCCCGCTGATAACTCCCCCGAGGCGCTGGCCCTTTTGCCGGTAGTCACGCCGGAACGCAAAGCCGCCGCTTTGGGGCAGCTTTACCGCGAGAAAGAATTGGCGGTTCCGGTGATGACCCCGCGCGACGGGCCCATAGCGGCGCTGAATCCGGATAAAATCGGGGCATTATTGCAAAATAACGGCCAGAATTTGGCCAGAGAAACAGCGGATATCTTGGCGACCTCCACCCCGAGAGTTACCGAAATCGCCCCTCTGAAAGTGGCCGTGGTTGCGGTGCGGCCTGCGTGGGTCCGCCTGTCCGCAGCCGATGGAACCGTGTTATTTGAGCGAATTTTGAACGGGGGCGAAAGCTTCCAACTGCCTGCGGGCGAAAAGACCACGGTTCTTCGCGCCGGGAACTCGGGAGCGGTCTATATTACTTTGGACGGTACAGCTTACGGCCCGGTTGGGGCGGGAACATCGGTTGCGAAAAACGTGGCTCTCGCACCGAAATCAGTTATAAAATCTTTCGCAACCGTGAGCGATGTTGCGGAGCTAAAGGCGCTCGACAGCCCGCGAGTGATCACGTTGAACGATGTGCCAACATCGCAATAATCGGCTCAATTCTATCGCGCGCGTTGTTAGTTAGACCCGTTTGCGCTAGATATCCCAACGAACCTTTAATTTCCCCCAGCTTGCAGGGCTGCCATGTCACATAATCCGATCCGCACTTGGCGTAACATAGAGCGGCGCGTCTCGCGCAAAATCCACGTTGGCAAGGTTGCGGTTGGTGGCGACGCCCCGATTTCGGTGCAGTCCATGACCAATACGATCACCTCTGATGTGGGCGCGACCGTTGCGCAAATTCAGGCCTGCGCCGAGGCGGGGGCCGATATTGTGCGGGTTTCGTGTCCTGACGAGGCGGCGACCAAGGCCATGCACGAGATCGTGCGCGAAAGCCCGGTGCCGCTGGTTGCCGACATACATTTCCATTATCGCCGTGCGATCGAGGCGGCTGAGGCCGGGGCGGCGTGTTTGCGCATTAACCCCGGCAATATCGGCTCGCCCGAGCGAGTGGCCGAGGTGATAGCGGCAGCGCGCGATCACGGCTGCTCGATGCGTATTGGCGTGAATGCCGGCTCGCTTGAAAAATCGCTGCTCGAGAAATACGGCGAACCATGCCCCGAAGCGATGATCGAGAGTGGTCTGGCGCATATTCGCATTCTTGAGGATCACGATTTTCACGAGTTCAAAATCAGCGTAAAAGCGTCCGATGTTTTCATGACTTCGGCGGCATATATGGGGCTGGCTGATGTGACAGATGCCCCGATTCACTTAGGCGTAACCGAGGCGGGCGGGCTCGTTTCCGGCACCGTGAAATCGGCTATCGGACTTGGAAATCTGTTATGGGCCGGCATCGGAGACACGCTGAGGGTCAGTCTTTCCGCCGATCCGGTCGAAGAGGTGAAAGTCGGTTTTGAGATATTAAAATCGCTGGGGCTGCGCCATCGCGGTGTATCGATTATCTCTTGCCCGTCTTGTGCGCGCCAGGGGTTTGACGTGATCAAAACCGTGGCGACGCTGGAAAACCGTCTTGCCCATATTCGCACGCCCATGAGCCTGTCGATCATTGGCTGCGTGGTTAACGGGCCGGGCGAAGCGTTGATGACCGATATCGGGTTTACCGGCGGCGGGGCCGGGGCGGGGATGGTTTATCTGGCTGGCAAGCACGATCATAAACTTGATAACGATAAAATGGTCGATCATATTGTCGAGCTGGTGGAGGCGCGCGCGGCGGTGTTGGAAACCCAGAAAAAGGCAGCGGAGTAAAAAATGTTGAAAATTGCAGCTATTTTACTGGCGGTCATTGTGATCGCTGTGCTGGCCTATATCCGACTTGCCCCCAGCCGGGCTGATGTCTGGCATGTGGATCCGTTGACCGCGAAAATGCCCAAAACGCCGAACGCATTTATTTTGCGCCCCGGATATGGCGAAAAGCCGGTGCCGGAATTTGCCATCAGTGCGGCAGCCCTTGCACAGAAGTTCGATGCGATGGTGATGTCGGAACCTCGCGTTAGCCGACTTGCCGGATCAGCCGCCGAGCTTTGGGTCACTTATCTGGTGCGCACGAAATGGATGGGCTATCCGGATTATGTCTCGGTCAAGTTTGTTGCGATTTCGAACACCCGCTCGACCTTGGCAATTTTTTCGCGCTCCCGATTCGGCAAAAGCGATCTGGGGGTGAACCGCGCGCGGGTGCAGGGTTGGCTGGTGCGGCTGCAAGACGGAACCTGAACCCGCCGATGTGACAAGTTTTGGTCGGCGATACAGGACGGGCCTGCTTATTTTTTGCCCTCTGCCAATGCTGCCAAGATGCGCGCCCAGCTTCGAATACCCTTATGGAAGCTTTCCAAATCGTATTTTTCGTTGGGCGAGTGGATTTGATCGTCGTCGCGGCCAAATCCGATCAGCATCGCGTCCATGCCCAAAATCTCTTTGAAATGTCCGGCAATCGGGATTGATCCGCCGCAACCGACATAGGCGGCAGCTTTGGGCCATTCATCGGACAAAGCCGCGCGGGCCTGCTCGAATGCCGGGTGAGAAATGCTCATCTGGCTGGCACCGGCCCCGTGTCCAAGCGGGAACTCGGCGGTGCAATCAGGGGGCAGCATCGCGTTAACATACTCAACAAAGCTCCGGTGGATGGCCTCGGGGTCTTGGGTGCCAACAAGGCGAAAACTGATTTTCGCCATGGCTTTGGAGGGCAGCACGGTTTTGAACCCATCGCCCTCATAGCCACCTGAAATGCCGTTGACTTCGCAAGTTGGACGCGACCAGATCATCTCGAGCGGGGTTCGGTCCAGCTCGCCTGCCGGGACAGAAAGCCCGACGCTGTCAAGAAATCCCGCATGATCAAAGGCTAGGTTTTGCCACTGGCTGCGAATTTCATCGCTCAGCTCCGGCACGCCATCGTAAAATCCGGGCAGCGTGACGCGACCGGTTTCGTCATGTAACCCCGTAATAATACTGGATAAAATCCGGATTGGATTGCGCGCAATCCCGCCATACATACCAGAGTGGAGGTCTTTGTTAGGTCCGGTGATCACCAATTCTTCGGCCAGCAATCCACGCAATTGTGTGACAATCGCTGGCACCATTTCGCCAAATAACCCGGTGTCGCAAATCAGCGCGATATCGGCCGTTAGCTCGTCCTTGTTGTCGCGCATGAACGGCACCAAAGAGGGTGAACCGCTTTCTTCTTCCCCCTCAAAAAACATCGATATTTTGACGGGTAGGGAACCGGTCACGGCGATATAGGCCCGGCACGCCTCTAAAAACGTCATCAACTGACCCTTGTCGTCAGAGGTGCCACGGCCTCGGATTACCGTTCCTTTGGCGGTTTCTTCCAGCGCTGGCTCAAACGGCGGCGTGTCCCAAAGATCAAGCGGATCAACGGGTTGGACGTCATAATGACCATAAAACATCACATGAAGACCCGCCCCTTCGGCATGGCCAACCACCATCGGATGACCGGGGGTTGTGCGCTTTTCGGCGGCAAATCCAAGCGATTTCAAATCGTCAACCAGCCAGTCGGCGGCCTGCTCACAATCTTGCTTGAAAGCGGGGTCGGTCGAGATCGACTTGAGACGCAAAAGCTCCATCAGGCGTGTGGTTGCGTTATCAAGATCCGCGTCGATATGGGCGAGTACTTTTTCAAGCGGCATGACGGCACTCCTATATGCTGTGATTTACCGGCAAGCTAGCAGTCCCGGCGGTGCTGTCCAGTCGAAACATCATCACTTAGGGTGGTACAAACTCGGCTAGGTCCCCCGATAACTGTTTCCAATAGCGCGATAATGGCGATAATTTTAGCCAACTAGTCCGCATGTGCGCAAGGTTGTAAAAATCAGGTGTCAAAATGCGTTTGCGGTAGAATTTATCATCCGGATTTGCGTATGATTTGGCAGGTGATGAAATAGGTAATTGACGAGGATAGGCCCAATGAAACTGAAATCCAGCCTGATCATGGTGACGGCGTTAATCTTTGTCGGAACTCTCGCTGTGCCGGTCTCGGCTCAGGACGTTCTCTCGGCCAGAGCCGCCAATAAACAACTTTACAGAACCGGCAAAAAAATGACCGAAGTTCGTATCGTGCGGCGTGATTTGATCCCGCCAAACCTTATCCCTGTCATCGAAGGAGCGGCAAAAATCCAGAAATATTACGAAGCGTTCGCCGTCAGCCCAACCGAAGGGATCAGCGCGACGTCGGCATTTCAGGCTATCAATTTTCACACCATAGCTAGCGCCAATGCCGCTGCAGTAAGCGGTTGTAATGCCAAGAAAAAAGCAGAGTCCGAGGATTGCGTTGTGGTCGCGGAGTTTCTGCCCAAAGGCTATGACGGTCCGCGCGCTTTCAGTCTTAGCGCCATTGCCAGCAAAGAATTTTCCAAAAAATACCGCCGCTCTGGCAAGCAAAGAGCATTCGCGATTTCGCCCGCAACCGGCTTTTGGGGACGCGCCGTCAAAGCCAACTCAATTGAGGCTGCTCGCACCACCGCCGTTGCCGAATGCAAGTCGCGGGCAGCCGCAGTTGGCGGGCAAGATTGTGTGGTTGTCAGCGAAAATTAAGCTTTATCAAGAGGTTACATTCGTCTAATCTGCGCCCGCCCAAATCCAGCCTCCGCCCAGCACGCGGCTGCTGTCTCGGTGATAAAACACGCAAGCCTGCCCTGGCGCGACTCCCTCTTCCGGGGTCAGCAACTCCACCACCGCCTCGCTAGGGCCGGTTGGCTTGACTATTGCCGCGCGCGGCGGGCGGGTTGAGCGAATTTTAACCATTATTTCGTGCTGCTCCACCACGTCAAACGGGGCGTCGCCCAGCCAGTTGATCTCGCGGATGGGCACAAATCTGGTGCTTAGCTCCTCTTTCGCGCCAACGATCACTCGCCGCCGCTCGGTATCCAGTTTCACCACATATAATGGGTCGCCGCCACCAATCCCAAGTCCACGCCGCTGGCCGATCGTGTAGTTGATCACCCCGGTATGCTGCCCCAAAACCTGCCCGTTCATGTCGACGATATCGCCCGGTTCAACCGCGCCGGGCCGCAGCTTTTCGATCACTTGCGCATAAGAGCCGTTGGGCACGAAACAGATATCCTGACTGTCCGGTTTATCGGCCACTGGCAGGCCATATTTGCGCGCCAGCGCCCGGGTTTCTTCCTTGGATTCGAGATGTCCAAGTGGAAATCTGAGGTAGTCAAGCTGGCTCGCAGTGGTCGAAAACAGGAAATATGACTGGTCGCGCACGGGGTCGGCCGCCATGTGCAGCTCGGCCCCGTTCTTCCCGCTAAGACGTTGAATATAATGACCAGTTGCCATGCAATCGGCCTCTAGATCCTTGGCCGTTTCCAGCAAATCGCGGAACTTTACCCGCTCGTTGCAGCGAATGCATGGCACGGGCGTTGCCCCGGCCAGATAGCTGTCGGCGAACTCCTCTATTACCGATTCTTTGAACCGGTTTTCGTAATCTAAAACGTAATGCGGAAAGCCCATTTCCTCGGCCACGCGACGGGCGTCGTGGATGTCGCGCCCGGCGCAGCAGGCACCTTTTTTCGCAAGAGCCGCCCCGTGGTCGTAAAGCTGCAACGTTACCCCAATTACGTCATAGCCTTCGTCGGCCAACATCGCCGCCACAACCGAGCTGTCCACGCCGCCCGACATGGCGACCACGACGCGGGTTTGCGATGGCGGCTTGTTAAATCCAAGCGAATTTGTGGGCATGTTTGAAGTAGGTAGGGTCACGGTGAAAACTTTCGTCAAATTTTAAGCGCAATATAGGAAAATCTTTCAAAGTCTCAAGGGCGACCTTATCAGGTTTTTAAGAAACAGCCGTCAATCTGGTGCGGACAAGCCGGTTTTTGGAGGAAGAGTTCGCGAAATGTACATCAAAAAGAAGAAAGGCCCGCTGCTGGTGGCGCTAAAAGACGGCAGCATGATGAGCCGCGCCGATCTGCCTTCGCCCGCGACCAAACGATGGGTCGCAAGTCGCAAGGCAGCGGTGGTGCGAGGGGTCGAAAATGGTCTGATAAAGATGGAGGAGGCGTGCGAAATCTATGCTTTGTCCGAGGAAGAGCTGGAAAGTTGGCTCGCCCGAACCCGAAAACACGGCGAAAGGGCGCTAAAGGCCACGAGTTTACAAAAATATAGACAACTGTAAGTTGTAATGCTATGGATTCTTGAATGAGTAACCACTGATTAACCTTTCTGGGCCAGAGTTGCGTTAACCAGACCACTAAATTCGGAGAAACCTATGCGCATTCTGCTTGTTGAAGATGACCCTACCACCTCTAAAAGCATTGAACTTATGTTGGCGAATGCCAATTTGAATGTTTACGCGACTGATCTCGGCGAGGAGGGAATCGATCTCGCCAAGCTCTATGACTACGATCTCATTCTGCTGGATTTGAATTTGCCTGACATGAACGGGCATGAGGTGTTGCGACAATTGCGCCGGTCACGCGTTGATACACCGATCCTTATCCTTTCTGGCAATGATGACGCAGACAATAAAATCCGTGGATTTGGCTTTGGAGCCGACGACTATCTGACCAAACCGTTTCACCGCGAGGAACTGATTGCCAGAATTCACGCGATTATCCGCCGCTCTAAGGGCCACGCCCAATCCATCATCCAAACCGGCCGTTTTTTAGTCAATCTTGACGCAAAAACCGTTGAGGTTGACGGCGCTCCCGTGCATCTGACCGGAAAAGAGTATCAGATGTTGGAGCTGCTATCTTTGCGCAAAGGAACGACATTGACCAAAGAGATGTTCTTAAATCATCTTTACGGCGGTATGGATGAGCCTGAGTTGAAAATAATCGACGTGTTTATCTGCAAGTTGCGAAAAAAGCTTTCAGTGGCAACAGACGGGCAGAACTATATCGAAACTGTTTGGGGGCGGGGGTATGTGTTGCGCGACCCCGAACAGGCCGAACTGCCCAGCCAATTAGCGGCGAGTGCCTGATTGTTGGCGCGGGCACGTAATTAAACTGGACCTCTGAGCGCCTCGGAATTATCGTTTTCCGGCGCAACGAGGGATCAGGACATGCCGTCTGAAAAGGATATAGCTTCACTTACTAAGCAGGAGGCATCAAAGGAACTTGAGCGGCTTGCTCGGGCGTTAACCCAAGCCAACCAAGATTATCATGCCAAAGATGCGCCTTCGATGAGTGACGCGCAATATGACACCCTAAAACGCCGCAATACCGCAATTGAAATTCGCTTTCCTGCACTGAAACGTCGCGACAGCGTCAGCAATCAAATCGGCGCCCCCGCTACCGGCGGCTTTGCTAAGGTCGTTCATGCCGAGCGAATGATGTCTTTATCGAACGCATTTAGCCGCGAAGATGTCGTCGGTTTTTTAGAAAATGTCAGGAAATACCTCAATCTAGATGCGCGAGCAGAACTTCTCATCACGTCAGAGCCAAAAATTGATGGCCTGTCCTTATCCTTGCGATACGAGCACGGCTTGCTGGTTCAGGCCGCAACACGTGGGGATGGTGAGACTGGCGAAAACGTCACCGAGAATGCGCGAACCATCAAAGATATTCCGCTCCAGATCGAAAATGCTCCAGATGTGTTAGAGATACGCGGCGAGGTTTATATGACGCATTCAGACTTTTTTGCTCTTAACCAGCGCCAGTCTGACGCCGGTGAAAAGCCATTTGCCAATCCGCGAAATGCTGCCGCCGGTTCACTTCGCCAACTCGACGCGGCCATCACCAAGTCCAGACCACTAAACTTTTTTGCCTACGCTTGGGGCGCATTGTCCGCACCTTTAGCGCAATCTCAGACCTTGGCTATTCAAAAACTCAAGCAGTTCGGCTTTTCGACAAACCCATTATTTTCCACCGCAGGCAACATCGACGAGTTGATGGATCAATACCGAAACCTCGAGGCCCTGCGCGCAACCTTGGCATACGATATCGACGGCGTGGTTTATAAGGTTGACGACCTTGGATATCAAGCCAGGCTGGGGTTTCGCTCAACCACGCCCAGATGGGCGATTGCCCATAAGTTTCCAGCGGAAATCGCGTATACCTATCTTGAAGATATCGAGATTCAAGTGGGCCGTACCGGGGCACTGTCCCCGGTCGCTCGGCTAAAACCGGTAAATGTCGGAGGGGTGGTGGTGGCGAACGCAACTTTGCACAACGAAGATTATATCGCCGGGTTGGATGCGAAGGGCCAGCAAATCAGGCAGGGGCGCGATATTCGAATTGGTGATTGGGTTGAGATTTACCGTGCTGGCGACGTAATTCCGAAAATCCGCGATGTAGATATTTCCAAACGCCCAACAAACAGTCAGCCATACATATTTCCACAAACGTGCCCGGAATGTGGATCTGACGCGCTGCGCGAAGAAGGAGATTCAGTTCGCAGATGTACAGGTGGGCTGATTTGCCCCGCACAGGCGGTCGAGAAGTTGAAGCATTTCGTTTCGCGTTCCGCATTTGACATCGATGGATTAGGCAATAAGCAAATCGAAATGTTCTTTCACGACCCCGACCTCCCCATCAAAGAGCCGTCCGACATCTTCACTCTGGAGGCCCGTGATAAAAACAACACACCCAAGCTCGCCAACAGAAGCGGATGGGGCAAAACATCAGCCCAAAACCTTTTCACCGCAATAGAGGCTAAGCGCAAAATATCTCTTAATCGGCTGATTTTTGCGTTGGGAATTCGACATGTGGGGGATAGCTCCGCCCGCCTATTGGCTAAACATTTTTCCACTTGGGACGCGTTTGAGAAAACGCTCACCTCAGCATCCATCAATGAGGGAAAAGAATGGGAGGAGTTGCTCTCAATCGACGGGGTTGGCGGTGTTATGGCCCACGCGTTGGTAACTTCTTTTCATCAGAAAGCGACGCGCGCCTCGATTGACCGGTTGATTACCCATTTGACAGTTGAGACTGTCCTCAAACTGGCCGGCCCCGTATCTGCCTTGGCCAAAAAAACACTGGTTTTCACCGGCACTCTCCAATTTATGAGCCGCGCCGAAGCCAAGGCAAAGGCCGAATCCTTGGGCGCAAAAGTAACCGGAACCGTCTCTCCCCGGACAGATTTGGTGATCGCAGGTCCGGGGGCAGGTTCAAAAGCCACCAAAGCCGCAAAACTTGGCATCAAGATTTTGACCGAGGATGAATGGCTCGAACTCGCAGGCGTGTCGTCATGACCATCCAGAAATGAGTACGCGCCCGGAAATCTTGTTCCCTCTTTTTGGCGAGGTTATTAACCTGCCGGGTGTTGGGCCGCGGACCATCAAACTTTTTGAAATGCTCGATATCGCCCGGCTGCGTGATCTGATCCTCACCTTGCCTAATTCCGGGATTGACCGCAAAATCCGCCATTCGATCAGGGGTATCGTCGCGCCTGAAATTGTGACCGTCGAAGTAGAGGTTGGGGCGCATCATCCGAATTCATCGAAGACCCAACCATATCGAGTTTTGGTTGAAGATGCGCAATCAAGCTTTAGTCTGGTTTTCTTTCACCCACGCCCCGACTGGTTGAAAAATATGCTGCCCACCGGCCAGCGTCGGATCATTTCTGGACGAGTTGAAATATTTGACGGAATCGCGCAAATGGTTCATCCCGATCATATATTGCCGGTTGAGCGTGCAGCCGAGATACCCGCGTTTGAACCAGTCTACCCCTTGACGGCGGGATTGACGCAAAAGGTTATGTCGCGCGCTGTTCGCGCGGCGATTGATCGAGCGCCCAAGCTGCCAGAATGGATTGAGCCGACGTTGAAGCTGAAATCGGATTGGCCAGACTGGAAAGACGCGCTTGATCAGGCCCATGCTCCAAGTTCGATGCTCGATATTTCTCCTTTTGCAAAGGCCCGCGAACGGTTGGCGTATGACGAGCTTTTTGCCCATCAGTTGACGCTCGCATTGGCACGTTCAAAACTGAAACGAAGCCCGGGGATTGCCAGTGTCCAGACGAAAGCTATCCAGACTAAAGTGCTGAAAAAACTCCCGTATCTTCCAACCTCTGCCCAAACAACTGCGATAGCCGAGATTGCGCACGATCTTGCGGCTCCGGTGCGGATGAACCGACTGCTGCAAGGGGATGTCGGGTCGGGGAAAACGCTTGTGGCGTTAATGTCTCTGTTGATCGCGGTTGAAGCGGGGGGGCAGGGGGTGATGATGGCCCCTACCGAGATTTTGGCGCGTCAACATTTGGAAAACCTGCGGCCTTTGCTGGAACATTCCGACGTCTCGGTGGAGATTCTGACCGGGCGTGACAAGGGGACAGAGCGCGCGAAAAAGCTCGAATCTCTGGCCTGTGGCGATATACAAATATTACTAGGGACGCACGCGGTGTTTCAAGAAGACGTTGTTTTTAAGGATTTGCGCCTCGCGGTGATTGACGAACAACACAGATTTGGGGTCCGCCAACGCATGTATCTTGGCCAGAAAGGTCACGCGGTTGACGTGCTGGTGATGACGGCCACCCCTATTCCGCGCTCGCTGGCATTGGCTCAATATGGCGATATGGACGTTTCGATCTTGGACGAAAAGCCGCCGGGACGGATGCCCGTTAAAACCGTTGTCCTTCCCGCAGGGCGAATTGATGAGGTTGTCGATCATTTGCGGCAGTCGATCGCCGATGGTGTGCAGGCCTATTGGGTGTGCCCCTTGGTTAACGAAAGCGAAACGGTGGAGTGGACCGCCGCCGCCGAGCGCCATCGCGCCTTGTGCTCTTCGCTTGGCTCAGAACATGTCGGGCTGGTGCATGGCCAAATGCCGACGGCGCAAAAAGACGCCGCGATGGCCGAATTTGTCGCTGGCCGCATTTCGATATTGGTGGCAACAACGGTGATTGAGGTTGGAGTAGACGTTGCCAACGCGTCGATCATGGTCATTGAGCAAGCGGAGAATTTTGGGTTGGCGCAGTTGCACCAACTCCGCGGTCGGGTCGGGCGAGGGACGACGCAATCGTCTTGTCTGTTGATCTATCGACCTCCCTTGGGGGTGACGGCGCACAGACGCTTGACGGCAATGCGCCAATCCGATGACGGGTTTGCCCTGTCCGAAGTGGATTTGAAGCTTCGAGGCGCAGGAGATATGATCGGCGTGGAGCAATCAGGCCTGCCTAAATTTAGAATTGCCGACATTGAGACCCAACCTGACCTCATGAAAACCGCGCAGGATGACGCGCGCTTGTTGCTGGTTTGCGATCCTGATTTTACCTCTGCGCGCGGGAAAGCCGCGCGGACATTGCTGTATTTGATGGAGCAAGAAAAGGTAATACAAATGATTACAATAGGTTAACGTGAAATTCCCGCCAGCGCAGTATAAATGTTCACTAATGTTCCTAAAAAGTTCTTTACAAGTTCCGTTAACCTATGGAACAAAGAGTAAACAAAAGATAATTGGGATAGGAACATATCATGATTTCGCAGGTATATCGAATTTACAGACGCGCGCCCTCAATGGTGATGGAAGATGCAATTGGTATCGTTGCAATTGTGATCGTGTTGCTGATCGGTTTGAGCTTGCCTACGATGATTTAATTTTGCCAAGGGTTTGTCGGCATCAAATCGCGCATCTCTGTCCCCCTTTTTGACATGCGCGCGGCATGGGTATTGCCTGCCTATTGTCGTAGATCATTTTGTGATCACAAATGAATGCTTACGAACTCGCGCCTTAAAGCCGCATTTCCTTTTCGGATATGCGGCTTTTTTTTACACACAAGCGGTGTCCGTCGCCATTTCAAACGCCGCAACGGCGGCCTCAATCGACAGCATTATAGAGGCGTGACGGTTCTTATAGTTTTGCGCAGGCAGGAGAACTTCAAGCTGGTCAAACGGCGCCGATGGAACTGGGCCGGTGCCTTTCAGCATGGCGTATAACTGCGCTTTTGCGGCGCAAAGCTCGTCGAGAGTTCGGCCAATTGCATTTGCAGCAATAACGGATGCGGCCGCTTGACCAAGTGCGCAGGCTTTCACATCCTGCCCGAATTCAACAATCCGCCCGTCATCAATCACCAGATCGACCGTCACTGTCGAGCCGCAAAGAGGAGCGCGTTTGCGCGACGTCGCTTGCGGGGTCGCGAGTCGATCGGTTAACGGAATGCTCGCCGCCAGCGCCAATATTCGCCCCGAATAGAGCTTAACGAGATCCTGTTCGCCGCGCATTTGTGACCGTGCCTTTCCATGTGGGTCGTCTCGCATTAGATAGGATGCCAATCCAGTTTTGAAAAGGACCAAGCGTCATGGCGGAAAAATTTGATCCAAAAGAAATGAAATTTGATACAAATGGTTTGGTTCCGGCCATCGCTCAAGACTATGAAACCGGTCAAGTTTTGATGATGGCGTGGATGAATGCCGAGGCGATTGAGCGCACGATTTCCACGCGTCGGGTGACCTACTGGTCGCGCTCGCGTGCGGAATTTTGGGAAAAAGGCAAAACCAGTGGGCATGTTCAGATGTTGAAGGACTTCAGGTTTGATTGTGATCGCGATTGCCTGTTGTTGATTGTCGAGCAAACTGGTCCGGCGTGCCACACCAACCGAAAATCGTGCTTTTATACCAGCGTGCAACAGGGGGGCGAGGTGGAGCTGAGCGTGCCGATTTCATAGTCCAACAAGGTCACGAATGCCCTTTGGGCTGACCCCTTGTGCACGAAACTTTGCGATTGCTCTGGCGTCGTCGCGCTTGGCAAGACGCTGGCCGTTTTCGTCGCGGATCAGCCTGTGGTGGCGATAGATCGGGGTCGAAAACTCCAGCAAAGCCTGCAGTAAAACATGTATCGCGGTGGATGACGACATGTCCTCTCCACGCGTAACATGGCTTATCTGCTGATCAAAATCATCGACTACCACTGCCAGATGATACGATGTTCCGATATCTTTACGCGCCAAAACCACATCGCCGAAGTGGTACAAGAGGTTGTTTGCCCGCAGCGGAACCCATTTCCGTGGGCCAGCACCCTCCCAATACCCTAGTTTTTCAATTTTCCGAGGCCCGCCGAGACGATCAATCGCGGATTTCATATTCAGGCGCACAGCATCGCCGACGGTTCTTTCGCTCATATAACGTTGCTGGCAGGTTCCTGGATAGATCGATTTTTGCGCGCCGCGATCAGCGGAGCTTTCTTGAGGTGCGCGCAATGCCTCCTTGATATCATGGCGACTGCAGCGGCAAGGATAGCAAATATTGTTCTTTATCAACGTGTTAAGGTATGAATTATAGACATCCAACCGCTCGGATTGTCGCACTGGCGCCTCTTGCCAGTCGAGCCCCAGCCAGTGTAAATCGTCAACTATCGCCACCTCAAACTTAGGCTGCGAGCGTTGAGTATCAATGTCCTCAATTCGCAACAGAAACTCAGCGCCGGATTGTTGGGCACAATCCCACGCCGTCAGCGCGGAAAATGCGTGCCCCAAATGCAGCAAGCCGGTTGGGGATGGTGCAAATCGTTCACGCATTCAGGCAATACCCTTCGCTGCCGGATGACTGGGCGCTAACTGCCGCTCAACCAATTCTGCCACGCAAGTTTGGCGCGGTCAGTATAGGCTTTATAGCGCTCTTTGCGCGCGCGACGACCGGTTTTCGCGTCGGCAATCGGCGGGAACAGGCCAAAATTGACGTTCATCGGCTGAAAGGTTTTGGCCTCAGCCCCGCCGGTAATATGATGAACCAATGCGCCCATCGCGGTCTCGTTCGGCGGTGCGGGCAAGTAGCGCCCAAGGGCTTGCGCCGCAGCCATTCGACCTGCCAACAGGCCCATAGCCGCACTTTCAACATAACCTTCAACGCCGGTGACTTGCCCGGCAAAACGAATATGCGGTGCGGATTTCAGCCGCATCTGATCGTCAAGCAAGCGCGGAGAGTTGATGAACATATTGCGGTGGATACCCCCGAGCCGCGCGAATACCGCATTTTCCAGCGCGGGGATTTGACGAAAAACCTCGACTTGTGCGCCGTGTTTCATCTTGGTTTGAAATCCGACGATGTTAAAAAGCGTCCCCAACGCGTTATCGCGCCGCAACTGCACAACCGCATAAGATTTATTGGCCGGATCATGCGGATTGGTTAGTCCCACCGGCTTCATCGGGCCAAATCGCAGGGTTTCGCGCCCCCGTTCGGCCATAACTTCAATCGGTAGGCAGCCCTCGAAATAGGGCGTGTCGGTCTCGCCGTCGCGAAACTCGGTTTTGTCGCTCGCAAGAAGTGCGTCGATGAACGCCTCGTACTCGGCTTTGCTCATCGGGCAGTTGAGATAAGCGGTCCGGTCTTGCTCGGTGTCGCCCTTGTCGTAGCGAGATTGAAACCACGCGCGCGACATGTCGATACTGTCGGCATAGACAATCGGTGCGATTGCGTCGAAAAACGCCAGTTTTTCCGTATTTGTTGCGGCTTTCACCGCCGCCGACAGGTTGGGAGAGGTGAGGGGCCCTGTTGCAATTATCGTTTGGCCCCAAGAGCTTGGCGGTAGTTCGGTGATTTCCTCGGTCGAGAATGTCAGCAAGTCATGCGCCATAAGGCTTGCCGTTACGCCGTCTGAGAATTGAACGCGATCGACCGCAAGCGCGCTCCCTGCGGGGAGGGTGTTTTTGTCGGCGGTGGCCATGATCAGGCTGTTTGCGGCACGCATCTCCCAATGCAACAGGCCAACGGCGTTGCTTTCATCGTCGTCGGAGCGAAAGGAATTGGAGCAAACCATCTCAGCCATTGCGCCGGTTTTATGGGCAAATGTCTTAACATTTGGCCGCATCTCGTGCAGGATTACCGGCACGCCCATGCGCATGGCTTGCCAAGCGGCCTCTGATCCGGCCATGCCAGCGCCGATGATGTGAATAGGTTTGGTCATCCGCGCGGCATATTCGAGTTTTTACCAAAAGAAAAGAGCGCCAATTTTATGGTCCTGAATTTCGCCGCCCTGAATTTTTGTCGCGTCCGATCCTCTAAGCTTGAGAGGGCGCCACCGCCTCGTCGTTATCCTCGAGTTCGTATATGTCGTCATCGAGGTCGCGATTGATCAAATTGTCGAGCTCATATCGCCCGCGCCCATGAGAAAACAGCAATAACAAGCCGCCGATTAGCGCTAAGTCCCGCCAAAAAGCACCAATCGCATAAGGATCGTTCGGGTGGTAGTTAAGGATAAAGCTCGACCAAAACAGATAAAGCTCCAGCAGGGCGGACGCGGTTCGGGTCTGAAATCCGACCATTATCGCTACTGCTGCCAAAAACTCAAATCCGGCATTCGGCCATAACAGGTAACTTGGCACGTTGCTGGCGGCCAAAAACTGTTCCATCCCGGTTGGATCGAAAATCAAACCGATTGTCTTGGCGGCGAAATATGATGCAATAATTACCCGCGCAGTTGCGTGGGCAAACTCCTGCATCCTTAGTTGTTTATCTATGCCCGTCATTGGGCGATCCCTCCCGTTACTGTTCTCGTGACAGAAAGGCCCCCACAGGAAACCCGACCATCGCGTAGAGACAGTATTGGTGTGAATTCGGGCGAAAATAGGGAGGGAATTCGCGCAAATGTGAACAATATGCAGCCAAATTAGGGGAGGTGTGCCCTGTGATTGTGTTTAACCAACTGTAGTCAAAGTGGAAACAATTGGAGTTATTCCGACGAAGGGTCGGGCGTGTCGTTTATATCATCAACCACGCCATTTTCCTCGTCGCCCTGTTCGGCAATCCACGCAACCGACACCACTTCTTCGCCCTTGGATGTGTCAAAAACCTTAACGCCGGACGAGGTTCTTCCCTGTCTGGAAATCCCGCTAACTGGGCATCTGATCGACTGGCCAGTCGAGGTTGCCAGCATGATCTGGTCCTCGTCCTCAACCGTAAACGCGGCGACGATACTGTCGCCGCGTCGGCCAAGATTTGCCGCTGCAATCCCGAGGCCTCCGCGTCCCGCAACCCGATATTCATGGGCCGAAGACCGTTTGCCATAGCCACGCGAGGTGATGGTCAAAATCCACTGCTCAAGCGCGCCAAGTTCGGCGTAACGTTCCTGTGTCAGGGCGATATCATGTTCTACATCGTCCAACTCACCGCTCTCATCGCCTGTGATTGCGCGGCGCATCTTGAAATAAGCGCCCCGCTCGTCGGGAGTTGCGTCCACATGACGAATGATGGCCATCGACACGACCCGGTCGCCCGACGCGAGCTTGATTCCGCGAACACCCGTGGAGTCCCGTCCCTTAAAGACCCGCACGGCGGTCACCGGAAAGCGGATAACTTTGCCAAGGCTGGTGGTCAAAAGGAAGTCGTCCATCTCGTTGCAAATGCGCGCATTTACCAGACTGACACCCTCGGGCAGCTTCATGGCAATCTTGCCATTGCGCATCACATTAGTGAAATCCGACAGCGCATTTCGCCGCACATTGCCAGTGGATGTGGTAAACACGATTTGCAGATTGTTCCACTCCTCCTCGGGCGCATCGACCGGCATAATCGCCGCAATCGAGACCCCTTGCGGGATCGGCAGGATGTTGACAATCGCCTTGCCTCGGGCATTTCGCCCCCCCGGCGGCAGACGCCATGTTTTCAATTTGTAAACAATGCCGTCAGTGGTGAAGAACAAAAGCGGGGTGTGGGTGTTGGCGACAAACAGGTTGGTGACGAAATCCTCGTCCTTGGTGTTCATGCCTTGCGTGCCTTTGCCACCGCGTTTCTGGGCACGGTATTCGTCCAGAATAGTACGCTTGATATAACCCGAATTGGTCATAGTCACGACCATATCTTCGCGCTCGATCAGGTCCTCGTCATCCATATCGCCCGCGTAATCGACGATCGCAGAGCGCCTCGGCACGGCAAACATCTCGCGTATTTCGGCCAGTTCCTCGCCAATGATCGACATAATCCGCGCGCGGGAATGCAAAATCGCCAGATAATTTTTGATCTTGCCTGCCAGTTCTTGCAACTCGTCGGTGACCTCTTTGACGCCCATCGCGGTCAGGCGTTGCAGACGCAATTCCAGAATGGCGCGGGCTTGGGTTTCGGACAGATAATAGGTGCCGTCCTCGTTTATGGTGTGGCTGGGATCATCAATCAGGCGGATATAATCGGCGATATCTTGCGCGGGCCAACGTCGCGCCTTGAGCTTTTCGCGCGCCTCGGCTGGATCGTTTGAGGCGCGAATGGTGGCGACGATTTCGTCCACATTGCTGACCGCGACCGCAAGACCGCAGAGGATATGGCTGCGCTCGCGCGCTTTTCGCAACTCAAACGCGGTGCGCCGCGCCACGACTTCCTCGCGAAAATCAATAAATGCGGTCAGGAATTTCTTCAGATCAAGTTGCTCTGGTCGCCCACCGTTTAGCGCCAGCATGTTGCACCCAAACGAAGTTTGCATTGGCGTGAAGCGGAAAAGCTGGTTCAGAACTACCTCTGGCGTCGCGTCGCGTTTCAGCTCGACCACCACGCGCACGCCGGTTCGGTCGCTTTCGTCCTGCACATGGGCGATGCCCTCAATGCGTTTGTCGCGCGCGACTTCGGCGATCTTCTCAATCATGGTCGCCTTGTTGACCTGATAGGGAATTTCATCAATTACAATGGCATAGCGGTCTTTTCGGATCTCCTCGATCCGAGTTTTAGAGCGGATAATCACCGAGCCACGCCCCTCGAGATAAGCCTTGCGCGCACCGCTACGCCCCAAAATAGTGCCGCCGGTGGGGAAATCTGGCGCGGGGATGAACTCCATCAACTCTTCGACGCCAAGGTCGGAATTGTCGATCAGCGCCAGCGTGGCGTCGATCACTTCGCCCAGATTATGTGGTGGAATATTGGTGGCCATGCCGACCGCAATCCCGCCCGCGCCGTTAACCAACATGTTGGGATAGCGCGCTGGCAGAACGCTGGGTTCTTGATCCTTGCCGTCGTAATTATCCTGAAAATCAACGGTGTCTTTCTCGATATCCGCCAGCAAGCTTGCCGCCGGTTTGTCCATCCGCACCTCGGTATAGCGCATAGCGGCGGGGTTATCGCCGTCCATCGAGCCAAAATTGCCCTGTCCATCAAGCAGCGGCAGGCTCATGGAAAACGGCTGTGCCATGCGCACCAGCGCGTCATAAATCGCGCTGTCGCCGTGGGGGTGGTACTTACCCATCGTATCGCCAACCGGGCGGGCGGATTTGCGATACGGCTTGTCGTGACCGTTATTGGTCTCGTACATGGCGTAAAGAATGCGCCGGTGAACCGGCTTCAGGCCATCGCGCAGATCGGGGATGGCGCGGCTGACGATCACGCTCATAGCGTAGTCGAGATAGGAGGTTTTCATCTCCTCCTCGATGGTGATCGAGGGGCCATCATAAACGGCTGGGGCGGGCGGTGTTACGCCGTTGTTTTCGGTCTCGTCGGTCAAGGTATCGCCTGCTTGGTCTATCTACTATATTTAGGGGCTAATCATAGCACTTGCGCGCAATAAGCGCAATATCCTGTGTTATTTTCAGATAGGGAATTGGATGAATAAACCCCATAAAAACAAACCCTTGCGCGATGGCCGAATTAGGGGTCGCGCAAGGGTGTTTGCAAGATAAGTTAATTTGTCAGGTTTAGGTGCGATCAGAACGGAATTTCGTCATCCATACCGCCCGAAGGGCCGCTGTCAAAACCGCCGGATGACCCACTTGAGGAGCCGCCGGACGGGCCATTATCATAGCCGCCGCCGGTGTCTCCGCCAAAGGAAGAGCCGCCGCCGCCACTGTCTCGTCCGCCAAGCATCACCAGTTTGCCGTCAAAACCCTGCAAAACCACCTCGGTCGAGTACTTGTCAGCCCCGGATTGGTCCTGCCATTTGCGGGTTTGCAGCTTGCCTTCGATATAAACGGTCGAGCCCTTTTTTAGGTATTGCTCGCACACGCGCACCAGCCCCTCCTGAAAAATCGCGACCGAATGCCATTCGGTTTTTTCGCGGTTTTCACCGGAGTTTTTATCGCGCCACCGCTCGGAGGTGGCGATGCGCAGATTGCAGACCTTGCCGCCGTTCTGAAAGGTGCGAACTTCCGGGTCGCGGCCCAGATTTCCAACGATAATGACCTTGTTTACTGATCCAGCCATGCGTGATCCTCCAGCTTTGCGAATCCGAATTATTTACCAACGCCGTTAGACCATCCCCTAAGTGTGAAGAAAAGCTGAATTTCAGCGGGATTTTTAATCGAGGACTCCCGTCCTGTGGATAAGTCGACTACACTGAGGCTCGATTTATGCCGGTTTTGGGGGTGGGATGAGGCTTATCAGAGGATTTGGGTTGGTGTTGCTCGTGCTCGGCGTGGCTCATATCGCCGCCGCTCAGACCGTCAGCAAATCGACGAAATCTCGTGGCGGTCTTGCGAAATACCGTCTCAAACTGCTGGATGGGCGGTTGTCGGAGCAATATGAAAATTCAAAACGTCTGCTGCCCAAAGATCAGGGCCTTCCGCGATATTTTGGCGCCTACAGAGGGAAATTCCTGCCGATGGCCGAAAAAGCGGCGGCGAAATTCGGGGTGCCCAAGGATTTATTCGCCCGGCTGATCCAAAAAGAAAGCAACTGGAACCCCAACGCTTTGTCGCCTGACGGGGCCATCGGTCTTGGGCAATTGATGCCCGAAACGGCCGCGAGGCTTGGCGTTGACCCCCGAGACCCGCAAGCGAATCTCGAGGGTGCAGCGCTTTATCTCAAACAACAATACACGCGGTTTCGTAGCTGGCGATTGGCGGTGGCTGCCTATAATGCCGGGCCGGATGCGGTCGTGCGCTATAACAACGTGCCGCCATTTGCCGAAACGCAAGCCTATGTGTTAACGATTTTTGGGCGCTAGATAGCGGGTATTATCCGCGCTCGATCTCACCACCGGCAGCGCGCCAATGGGCCAGCCCGCCGATATTGTGAACCTCGGAAAACCCAAGCCCCGAAAGCGTGCGAACCGCAACACCCGAGCGCGCGCCAGATGCACAATAAACCGCGATTGGCTTGCCGGAGCTGAGGGCCGATTTGAACTCTGGATGGCGGGGGTCAGCCTGTTGGTTCAACAAAAACAACGGGATATGCAGCGCTCCCTTGGCCTTGCCGGTGCTGGCAATCTCGTTGTGATCGCGCACGTCAAGCAAGATTACCTCGCCGGATTTGCCCATCTCGACGGCATTATGCACCGAGAGTTTCTTTGCCGCAGGGCGGTTCTGCTCGCGGCTCGGGTCTTTTTTGCTCATGCGAAAAGGGTTGGCAAAACTGATATTCATAAGAGAGGCTCCTGTGGTCCGGCGGTGTGGGAATTGGTGGATCATATTCGTGTTGGCTCCCTATATATTCAAAAATGCTAATATTACCAGAGCCAGCGAGAAAAAAAGTGAAATCTGCCAATAACTCTCATAATAACAAGGGCTAACGTCTAGGCCTCATCCGAATTTAGTGGCCAGACCGAGCGTCATTTCAGGGGAAGATATCCTGCCCGTTGACTGCTATATTCGCCGCTCGGGATTCGAAACTGGCGAATATGCCTTGTGATTGATCACGTTTTGTTCCAAATTAACATGGCCCATCCGGGCGGCTAACATGCGTGGGGGCGTGAGCGAATTGGTTGAGATGAAATATATCGAAATTCGGGGCGCGCGCGAACATAATCTTAAGTCGATTGACGTGAATATTCCCCGCGATCAGTTGGTGGTTATCACCGGCTTGTCCGGCTCTGGCAAATCGAGCCTCGCCTTTGATACGATCTATGCCGAGGGCCAGCGCCGCTATGTGGAGAGCCTGTCGGCCTACGCGCGCCAGTTCCTCGACATGATGCAAAAACCCGACCTTGATCATATCTCCGGCCTGTCGCCCGCGATCTCGATTGAGCAGAAAACCACCAGCAAAAATCCGCGCTCAACGGTGGGTACGGTAACCGAGATTTACGACTATTTACGCCTGCTATTTGCTCGCGTCGGCACGCCTTACAGCCCGGCGACGGGTCTGCCGATCGAGGCGCAGCAGGTTAGCGAAATGGTCGACCGTATCATGGGGATGGAGGCGGGGTTGCGCGCCTATCTGCTCGCGCCGATTGTGCGCGACCGAAAAGGGGAATATAGAAAGGAATTCAAAGAGTTACAGAAACAAGGCTTTCAGCGCGTCAAGGTAGATGGCACGTTTTACGAGCTTGAGGATACCCCTGATCTGGACAAGAAATTCCGCCATGATATCGACGTGGTTGTCGACCGGATCGTCGTGCGCGAGGGGCTTGAAACCCGGCTTGCCGACAGCCTTCGAACAGCGCTTAATCTCGCGGACGGGATCGCTATTTTAGAGACCGCTCCCCCCGAGGGTGAGGAGGTCGAGCGCATCACGTTTTCCGAGAATTTCGCCTGTCCCGTCAGCGGTTTCACCATCCCCGAGATCGAGCCGCGCCTGTTCTCGTTCAACGCCCCGTTTGGCGCTTGTCCCGACTGCGATGGCCTCGGGGTCGAGCTGTTTTTTGACGAGCGTTTGGTGGTTCCCGATCCGTCAATTGCACTTTATGATGGGGCGCTGGCGCCGTGGCGAAAGGGAAAATCCCCGTATTTTTTGCAAACCATCGAGGCGTTGGCACGGCATTTTGGCTTTGAGCGCGATGCCCCGTGGAAAGATTTGCCGCCCGCCGCGCAACAGGTCATGCTTTACGGCTCTGGCGATGAGGAAATCCGCTTTCGTTATGACGAAGGAGGCCGGGTTTACGAGGTGACGCGCGCGTTTGAGGGCGTCATCCCCAACATGCAGCGCCGCTATCGCGAGACCGACAGCAACTGGATTCGCGAGGAGTTCGAGCGCTATCAAAACAACCGAAAATGTGGGATATGCAACGGCTATCGCTTGCGTCCCGAGGCGCTGGCGGTGAAAATTGCCCATATTCATGCGGGGCAGGTGGTGCAGATGTCGATCCGTCAGGCGCTGGACTGGATCGAAACCGTGCCCGCGAGCCTGACCCTTCAGCGCAACGA
>JAADIJ010000156.1 GCA_013151335.1 Alphaproteobacteria bacterium
ACCATGTCGATTACGCGGATGTTGTTAGTGTTGAAGTTGAATGTTGTCAGTTGATTGCCCATGTGTCGGGTCCTTTTCATTTCCGGCATGAATGGCTAGTTATAGGGATCAATGCCACAATTAGATTGCTGCTGTTTCGAGGGGTTTATGGTGTTTCAGAATATCAAGAGTTGGTGGAACGGTACGGTCACGCCTTATGAGAACGACCCTGACGGTGCGGGGTTCATCATAGGGGTTTCAACAGATCGGCATTGGACCTCATCAGCCACACGCGCTGTTTGGGGATTTGTTAAACGTGAGTGGAAATGGGTTGTTGCCACGTTTTTGGCTATTGTGGCGCTGTTATTGGCCTACGCCAGCATCCCCTAAGGACACCAATACAGCTTCATATTCAAAATCCTTGCTGATGCTTGGCAGCACAACGCTGGTGACCCACCTGCGGAAGGCACGAGCTTCAGGCTTGCGTGATGTAAAGACCAAGGCATTGGCCCCGCTCTCGTTGACGCAGAGCATGCCCCGGTTGGGAAAGCTAACCTGAATGTTTTTCAGATTAGACTTGGATATGTGCTGTCGCTGATGTTCGGGGCATGCGTTAAGAACTGTGCCACTTGGGCTTTTGATGCCCAGCGCATCGCACACGTCCTTTGCAGGGAACCAAGGCTCCCCGTCGATGTCGATCACGCGGATGTTGTTGCTGTTGAAGTCGAGTGTTGTCAGTTGCCGTTTTGCAATTCGGCTGCAAGTCGTCCAAGCTTAGCAATCAGCACTTGCCGCAACCCATCATCTGCAGCGACTTTTGAGAGTACCGCTTTCTCGTAGTCAGCACGGTTGTTAAAATGCAGTCCTTGCGCAATTGCACCTAACACTCCACTTTCACGAACTGGGTAACGTGCGACGAGCGCATCTAAATCTGAGGCCCCAACATGGCCTTCAAGCAGGGCTAGCTCATCTGGATATGGCGATGGTAATTCCACGGATATGTTGTGGTTTCCTCCTTCCACCAAATCCCTTTCTCTCGGCAATTGGCTTAGTAGGCTGTCACGCAGTTCTCTTTCGCTAATGCGACCCGCAAGATGCTGCTTTTGTTCTTGAGTGATAGATGCAACAGCCTCGCCGTAGGCTTGGTCTTTAAGCTCCACTGCATTGGCACCGAGGGTTTCAGCTTGACGGCCTGCAATAGCTTCGACCACTTCTTTTGAGTAGAACAGGCTCTCAACCGAATAGAAAGGAAGAGGATAAATGCCTTGCCCCTCAAGTGCAGCAATGCGGTCGTCGGCCATTCCGTCTCCGTCTACCAAACCGAACGCCGTCACGTGGTGGACATCCTGACAACCTCTCAAACCATTCACTGCCCTGATTACTTCAGTGCAGGCCTCTTTTGCCCGTACGGACACTTCGGGAAACAGAAGTGAATAGAGAGGCTGATCTAGGCTTGTCGATTGCCCCTCAACAAAAAGCAAAGTCCGGCGTGAACCATAAAGATCGACCCTTAGGCTTTCTGGGATGGTATCGGTGGAAAGCAATACATCCACATCCCACGTCGAAACTTGTTCACCGTTCCAGATGCAACTGCGGACCAGCACAATGCCTGCTTCCTCAGAGTGTAGGGGTGCATCAAGCTCATGGGTAGATATAAGAAATCCACAATCCGGGCGTTCAGCAACCAACCCGGCAATCAAAGGAACGACTATCGCTCTGTGGAGATGTCGTTCAGGCTCGTCGATAATGAAAATAGTCGATGGAGCTGCGGTTATAATCTCACTCGCTAAAACAACAGCACTTCGTTCCCCATCCGACATCTTTGCCAAACTGAAAACATGTTCCCCGCGCTTCGCCTTTAATTCTCCATGGTCCACTACAATACGGACCTCTAAGTTTCCTTGCATTAAGAGCGCGTTAATCCGATCAACCGGGGAAGTATTGGACTGAAGTAATGCGATTGCTGGAGCTGCCGCCCCCTGCAACCTGATTTCCTCGGCAGCATCAATTTTGAACTGTATCTCGGCGCTATACAGATCGTAGATCGATTTCTCATTTCGCACTCGGTCATTCCAAGGACGATATCTTGAACCCGGTAGCTTATCTTGTGCGGCTGCGTTTTGTTCGTGCTGGAGTGCAGCCGCAGGAGTAAGCGTCAGGCTATCATTTTGAAACATGCTTGGGCGTGATCCCGGCACATAGCGCACTGGTTCTCTTATGTTGACTACAGCTCTTTGGACCAAAGCAGACTTACCTGTACCATTGCGGCCAAGAACATAAACCAGTCCCCCGATCTTGATTTCAACTGCTGAAGGTCCGGTTTCTGTAGGGATTTCCAGCGTAATCACTTCTTGTTGTTCTGCTTCGGGCATTATCGTTGACCTAAAAATGACTATCGTCGTCACTGACGTAGAATATAATTTCCACTCGTAAGGTGAGCGCAAACATCGGCCATGTCAATTTATGGTTGTCATTATTGGTTTCTGCGGCCCAAAATGCCGAGTGACTTAAGATAGTAGGTTTCCTGTACTGCTGCTCAAACTGAATTGGCGCATACGCCATCCAGCCAAAACGTGTGTGGTAAACGTGTGTGGAAGGCTCTCCCTCCTACCGATGATAAACGTTTACTTACAGACACTTACAAGGGAATTAGTGTATTGGCGGAGGAGGTGGGATTCGAACCCACGGAAGACTTGCACCTTCGCTGGTTTTCAAGACCAGTGCATTCGACCACTCTGCCACTCCTCCGGACGGGTGCAGTCGCGCTTGCTTACCTGCCTTGATCTGATTCTGAAACCGTGGAATTTGCATGTTTTCACCGCGTCGGAAAGCGCCTGCGACGGCTAGGCCGAAACCCGCCACAAACCGCGCGAATTGCGTGGCTGGACACTTTCAAAATCCGCGCGTTGCAGCTAAGCTGCGCCAAATCGGCCTGAACAGCAAAACCAATACAGGCCCGAGCAGACATTCCGGCCAAGCGCGCCGGACAGGACAGGGGGCGATTATGGTGGCGACCAACAGGGCAGCATTGCGCGGCGGGACACTATTGTTGGTCCTCGGCCTCGGGCTTTCGGGCTGCGAGAACGTCGAGCTTCCGAAATTCTCGTTCGGGGCGAAAAAGCAAACCACGGCGGATGCAACGCCTGAAGTCGGCGGCTCGACCCGTCTGGTTGAGCGCGATGTCGAGGCACCAGATGTCTTTCAGACCACGGACAGCGCCTTGTGGGACGGTCGGCCGTCGCTGGGGGGCGTCTGGGTGGCCTATCCCGGAGATATCCAGCCCGAGCGGGTGATAATCCGCAACGAAGAGAACAAGAAATTCGTGATCGGGGCGCTGTTCAAGCGCGAGCGGGACAATCCGGGGCCTAAAATCCAACTGTCCTCGGAAGCTGCGGCGGCCCTTGGCATTCTGGCAGGCAAACCGACGGTTCTGAACGTCACCGCTTTGCGGCGCGAATCCGTGCCTGAGGTGGTTGAGCCTGTCACCACGGCCAAACCGGAACCCAGGAAACCGGCCGATGCAGCCATCGCCTCGATTGCCACCACGGCGATTGACAAAGCCGAGGGCAAAAAAACAGAAACGGCGGCGGCGGTGCCTAAACCCGCGCCCGCGCCAAAGCCGAAAACCGGCCTCGCCAAGCCCTTCATCCAGATCGGTATTTTCAGTGTCGAGGCCAACGCTAACAACACCGCCACCAGCCTGCGCACCCAAGGGGTCATTCCGGTGGTGAAAGCCCAGCAATCCAAGGGCAAGAAATTCTGGCGGGTTCTGATCGGCCCCGCCACCAGCAAATCCGAGCGCGCCAGCCTGTTGAAAGTGGCCCGCAAACTTGGCTTTGACGACGCCTATTTCGTGAGCCGTTAACATGGGATTATGCATGACACGCCGTCTTTTTCTGGCCGCTGCCCTGTTGCTGCTGGCCTTCGCCAGCCAGTCTTTCGCCCTTGAAACCAAGGCCCGCACACCGCCATGGTTCTGGATTACAAAACCGGCACGGTACTGCTGGAAAAGAACGCGGATGAAAGCCTGCCGCCCGCCTCCATGTCCAAGCTGATGACGCTTTACATGGTGTTCGAGGCGCTGAAAGACGGCCGCCTGACGCTGGATGAAAAGCTGCCGGTTTCGCAATTCGCCATGTCCTACAAGGGGTCCAGCATGTTTCTGAACACCCGTGAT